>JAJZEY010000141.1 GCA_021805585.1 Planctomycetota bacterium | reverse complement strand
AAGGATAGGATAAAAGAGCAGCTTTCCCGATAAAAACGGGCAACCCCCAATTTCAGGATTTATACGTTATCCTTGACAGTGTGAATGGCGGCATTAAACTCTTTCAGGTTAAGGGATGGGTAAGGGCAGAACGGTGCATCGGCCACGCGTTCGGCGTGAACGTGAATGCGAATGTGAATGTGAACCAGCGTTTTGCGGTCATTTGCTCATCGGGGCAAGCTGGTTTATGATTCCGATGGCCGCGCGGTGGATTGCCGCCGGGCGCGGGTCGGAGCGGATGGAATGATTCGGCATCAGTCCGGTATAGTTCCGGATGGTTTGGGAGTTTGAGAAACTGGCGGTGGTTACGGGAATGGAAGCGTTTTGTATCCAGCAACCGTCCTGACCGCGACCGGGAAATTTCCCGGCCACACATTTTTCCGACGTGTTGTGTATTGTGTCGCGTACGGCACATATTTATTCTGTTCTCCAACGGGAGGCGCCCTTGAACGCACTTACCAAAATCTTCGTCGTTTTGCAGCTTGTGCTGGCATTGGTTCTTTCCGTGCTGGTCGTGCAATTTATTTACAAGCAGGATCGCTATAAGGGCGAAGTGCTGGCCCAGCAGAAAACGGCCATCGCCTCCGCCGCGGCCCTTAGCGCCGCCGAACGCAGCAACTTGGTGCTGCGGCACAACCTGCTGGGGGCCAATCGCCTGGCCGCCCGCGAAACGCGGCAGCTTCAAACGCAGATTCTTGCCCTTCAAGGCAAGCTGTCGGATGATGGCATCACGATTGCCCAGCTGAAGGCAGCGCAATCCGCAGCCAGCACCAATGTCACGCTGCTGACCAATACGGTCAATTCGCTGAACAAACAGGTCGCGGACCAGACCACACAGCTCAACCGGTTGCGTCCGTCGGAACTCAAATACATCAACGAAAACGCGCAGCTTAACCGCCGCAACGATGAACTGACCAATCAGCGTGACGCCGCCGAAAAGACCATTCAGACACTTCAGGAAAGTGTCGCGGCGCTTACCAAGAAAATTCGTCAGGCTATGTCCACCGCAATGGCGTCCAAAGGTCCGGGAACCTCGGCTTCTTTGACCGCCATGATGGGCGTTCCGACTTCGGTACTGGTAAACGGCACCGTGCGAAACGTTCGTGTATTTAATGGCCATACCTATGTCAGCACCACACTTGGTGACAAGGACGGCGTGACCAAGGGTACGCGCCTGACCATTTACAACGGCCAGAAATACATCGGAGATGTGATTGTTCAGCAGTCCGATGCCACCGAATCAATCGGAATGGTGACGCTGGTTGCACCGGGAGCCAAAGTCGCGGTGGATGAAATGGTCATGAGCGGTCCGGGTTCGTAAGCGCGGATCCCGCTGTGTGAATGCGTTGCCGCGGTCCAGCCGCGGCTGTTGACCGGGCGACTGTTTTCCGCCGCCCGGAAAATTTCCGGGAGTTACCATGTCGCGTGTCAATCCTCCAGGTCGTGTTTCCGTCAGACCACAGCCGAATGTTTACACAGCGCTGGCGCTGATTGGCCTGCTGGCCACGATAGTGGCGCTGGTTTACGTGCTGATTAATTACCGAACCATGATAGGCTTTTAACCGGGATAGGTTTTTGACCGCGATAGGCTTTTAACCGGGATTGGTTTTAGAGCCGGATCGGTTTTTAACTTGGCATCCGATTGGCGTTGGCGGAACTTCCCATTTGGTTTCGCCCGGATTTCCAGTGAAATTTTAAGCCCCTAAGCCGATCCAATCCCGTCCCCGCTCCGGCGAATTTATTAACTCCACCGGTTCACCGTTACAAAATTATCTTGGCCACTCAACCCTGTTCCACTTGATAAAATTCGCCTTCCACCTAATATAGGGCCAACAGGCACTTGGGATTTGGATGCTTTGCCCGTTGACAGGCGTAATGCCAACCTGCCTTAAGTTCATTCCCGGTGCCCCCTGCGGAAGAAACCCGCCGCGTGACCTTAAGACCGGATCGATGCGGTGGATAATAGGCCGCAGGGTGGAAAGGGCTTTTTTGAACCGGTGTGATTCAAAAACAGCCCGTATTCCGATAATACTTATGGCTGTTTATTCGTTTACGCGGCCAATTGAACCAGTTGTTTCCGGGAAAATCGTCCTGCGGTACCGCATCGAACGAGAGTTTTCCCCCGGATGCCGGTAAAAAACGGAGCGTGATTGCGTGTTTTTTGATTCTGCCCTTGGATGGTTTTCCCTGGATATGGGAATTGACTTAGGAACATGCAACACGCTGGTTTGTGTACGTGGGCAGGGTATTGTTCTTAATGAGCCATCCGTGGTGGCGGTGCGCAAGGGAACCAATATTGTGCTGGACAACGGCACTGCGGTGGGACTTCGCGCCAAGGAAATGCTGGGAAAAACCCCCGGCAGCATTACGGCAATTCGTCCGCTTAAAGATGGCGTGATCAGTGATTTTGAAATTACCGAAGCGATGCTTACCTACTTTATTCAGAAAGTGCATGGTCGGCGGCGATGGCTTAAGCCGCGCGTCCTGATTGCCATTCCATCGGGCATTACCGCGGTTGAAAAACAGGCTGTGTTTCATTCCGCCATGCAGGCCAATGCGCGGCGGGTTTATCTGGTGGAAGAACCCAAGGCCGCGGCGATTGGTGCCGGGCTGCCGTTCGGTGAACCCATCGGTTCAATGATTGTGGATATTGGCGGCGGCACCACCGAAGTGGCCATTATTTCCATGGCCGATATTGCCGCCAGCGAATCCATTCGGACCGCGGGCGACAACTTCGATGAAGCGATCGTCAACCACATGAAAAAAACCTACAATCTCATGATCGGCGATCTTTCCGCCGAACGCATCAAAATTGAAATTGGTTCCGCCGGGCCGACCGGGCCGGAAACCACCATGGAAGTCCGCGGACGGGATATGATCAGCGGTCTGCCGCGAAAATGCATTATCACCAGCGAAGAAATTCGTGAAGCGCTCCAGGAGCCAATCGGCAAAATTATTGATGCCATTACCGTGACTTTGGGCCGCGCTGAACCGGAACTTGCCGCGGATCTGGTGGAAACCGGCATCTGCCTGGCGGGTGGCGGCAGCCTGTTACGCGGGGTCGACCAGGTCATTCATCAGGCCACCGGCCTGCCTGTCCGCCGCGCGGAAGACCCGCTTACCTGCGTGGCGCGCGGCACCGGCGTGCTGGTGGAAAACCTGGAAAGCTGCAAAGAGGCGCTGGAATCAGACCTGGATGATTCCTGACATCCGCGTTTTGGGCACCGCCGCGAACGCACCGCGACCGCTGTTGGCCATTGCGGACGGCCTGTCCCGTCCGCTGCGGGTTGCCAACCGTTAGCGGGCCGCGCGTGCGAAAAACTTCAACATTGCCGTTTTCGGGCCTTGCATGATTCGAATGTCGCCACGTCGCTGGTTCTGGATCTTAAACCTGGCTGCCGCTGTGTGCATTGTGCTTTCCGCGCGCCAGCCGACAGTGGTTCACCGGCCGCGCGTTTTTATTTCACAACTCGTCAAAAGCGCCCTGGTTCCCGTGGCATGGACTTTTTCCTGGGCACAGGTTTCATTGAATCGTGTGCTGCACCCGCAGCCGGACATTACCAGCCGAATCACCTTCGTTAAGCAGCGCGATCAGAATGAAATTGCCATGCTCGTGCAGCGCATCGCACTGCTGCAAAATATCGTGCGCGAATCCAAGCTCGTCACGCGGGATTTTCCGGGTCTGGCTTCGGCGGTTCGCCGCATCGCCAATATTGATGGCTTCTCCACCGGTTCGGTCGATTCCTGCACCCTTGACCAGGGCTACCGCGATGACCCGCGAATAGCCGTGGGAGATGCCGTCCTGGCCCATCAGGCACTGGTGGGCCGACTTGTTTCCGTCGGGCCCGAAACCTGCACCGTCCGACTTTTGACCGACCCGCGAATGAAGGAAATTGCCGCTATTGTGCGCCCCGCGCCCGAAGGCCAGATTTCCATCGACCCGCAATGTTTTGTGCGCGGCCGCGGCAACGGACTGATGCGCTGCCGCCCCAATGAAGCCCTTGGTTATTCACCACCGCGTCCGGGCGACCTGCTGCTGCTTAATGACACAGACTGGCCCGCCGCCGTCAGCGGTGCGGTTATTGGGGTGGTCAACAGCGTGCGGCCATCCAATCGCACATCGTTGCGGTGGAAGTTAAAAATCGCCCCACGCGTGGATGTTCAACAAATTCATCATGTCTGGATTGTGCTGACGGCGCGGCGTTAACTTGTGAATCGCATTGTGCATGTTAACCGCTCGTGCGGTTACGCCTGCAAATCAGGATGCATTGGCCGCAGCGCGATATTCCCGAGCCGACCGCTGTTTTCTACCCGGTTACCACCGCGGCCTGTTCATCGGCATGATAACTGGAGCGAACCAGCGGACCGGATTCGACCACCGAAAAACCCATTTCCAGACCGATTTGTTTGAAGCGCGAAAACTGCTCAGGAGTGATCCATCGGTCTATCGGCAGGTGTTCCCGTGTGGGCTGCAAATACTGACCCAAGGTTACAATATCCACCTTCCGGGCACGAATGTCGCCCAGAGTTTGAATCAGTTCCTCATCCGTTTCCCCGATGCCCAGCATCAACCCGGTTTTGGTCAAAAAGCCCTGTTCCTTCGCGCGACCAAGCAGTTCCAGCGAACGCGGATATTTTGCCTGCGGCCGCACCCGGAAATACTGGCTGGGCACGGTTTCAATGTTGTGATTCAAAATATCCGGCCGCGCATCAAGCACCGTTTGCAGATCGTTCCAATGGCCACAGAAATCGGGAATCAGCACTTCAATGGTGGTTCCAGGCGATGCCGATCGCACTTCCCGGATAGTCGCGGCCCACACGCCCGCGCCGCCATCTTTTAATTCATCCCGATTCACCGAGGTCATGACAATATGCCGAAGCTTCATGACCGCAACGGCGGCGGCCACACGATTTGGCTCTTCAAGGTCCAGCATCGGCGGGCGACCCGTTTTAATATGGCAGAAGCCACAGCTTCGCGTGCAGACATCCCCTAAGATCATGATCGTGGCCGTCCCGCGCGACCAGCACTCCCCCATGTTCGGGCATTTAGCCGATTCACAGACCGTGTGCAGACGATTTTCATCAATCACGCCGCGCAGCCGACTGTAGCCCGGACCCGCCGGCAGCTTTACCCGCAGCCACGCCGGCTTGCGGCCAGGTGCCATGAAATCTGGCTTGTTGCTGTCCATGACCGGTAGAGAAACCGAAGATTTTTCTGAATCAATCATATTTTTCGGCTCGTTTTATTGTATACAGCCTCGCAAAATAACCAGGCCCAATCGCCGGCTACGCCGACAACCCGCCCGGACGGGCCAGTGCCGGATTATAGCGGATTGGCCTGCGGATTAAACCTTTGACTTAAGCCGGTGGGTTAAACGATGGGTTAAACGATGGGTTAAACGGGTTGATCATGGCCGGCAATTGGGGGGTAAACCATTTGGCCCTGTGGTGGAGACTTTTGCCCCTGGTTGCACGCCAGTGCCGTTTTTGTGGCCAAACTGCGAAGGTTTGGCAAAGTCCCGGCCCGCATGGGTGCATAGTTTGGATCTGCCAATAAATCGGGCGTCAGGCCATTTTGGATTACATGAAGTGGCCTTGGCGTTAAAAAATGCGAGCTGTGAAGACGAAAAGCTGCACCACGCCAGA
>JAJZEY010000379.1 GCA_021805585.1 Planctomycetota bacterium | reverse complement strand
CGGCAGAGAGGCTCCCAGCAATGGCAATTCCAATTGTTCGCCCGGATTGACGACCCGAGCGGGCACCGTCAGCTGCGAGAAATGCGATCCTTTGCTCCGCATGGAATCATTTATGAGAACCTCAGGTTGCAGAATTATGAGAAACTTGGTTGCACCTTGCGGAACGTCCTTGAACCAATCCCCGGCCCGAAAGTCGAACTTTACCCGTTCTGCACCAGACCAAAATGGCCCGCGATTTCGAGCGATGACCTGGCGGTGGGACGCCTGGCGGCGGAACATTTTCAAGGTTTGGGCCTCCGGCACTTTGCCTTTTTTGGTGACGCGTTTCACGAGTATTCCCGTCTGCGCCGGGTCGGGTTTAACGATGCGTTGCGTCTATCGGCACGCCCGCAGGACCACAACGGCAAATCGTTCCCGGCCGTTCCGTATTTCGACTGTGGAAAACAGAATTGGAGGGACGTCGTTCGGGCGTGGGTCGGATCGTTGCAATTGCCGGTTGGAATTTTTGCCGCCAATGATTTCTTCGCAACGGAGTTGCTTCAGGAAATGGCCGATACCGCCTGGAAAGTCCCGGAGGAAATCGCCGTGCTTGGAGTGGATAACGACGACCTGCTCTGTCATCTGGCGCATACGCGCATCTCCAGCATTGTGCCCGGCTTTCGGCAGGTTGGCCGGGCGGCGGTCGGCGTGCTGGCACAACTGTTTGCCGGAAATGGAGCTGCGCCCTCCGAAACATTTATTTCGCCAATGCGTGTGGTGACCCGACAGTCAACGGATATCCTCCACGTTCCCGATGCGCAGGTTGCCGCCGCCATCCAATATATTCGCAGCCGTGTGATGGACAACATAAGCGTCAAGGAACTTGTGCAGAAGGTACCGGGGAACCGCCGTCGGCTGGAAAAACGGTTCTTTGGCCAGATTGGCCGCACCCTTATGGAAGAAATTCACCGCGTGCGGATCGCCCAGGCAAAATTGCTTTTATCGGAGGGCAAAAGCGTGGAATCACCGGCCTGACACCCTCTGAATTTAAGTTACTTGATTATCAGGCGCTGATCGAAAAACCCTCGAAAATTCAGCCGACCACAAAGTCTGGCACACGCCGGCACGGACGGCGCGCCGATGTCGGCAGCGGCAAATAACAGTTGATAATTGTTAAGGCCCGAATGGGGTGCCCACATCGGATCGAACTGTGCAACTCTGACATGCCGTATTATTTTCCAACCGCTCATGGCGATACGGTGCCCGACGAATTTCAGCAAAATAGGGCGGAAGAAACTGAAGGTATTCCCTGTCAACTGGGCGTAAAACAGGCTTTGTTAAGAGAGCGTCTCCCCCCGCAGCAAGGCAGCCAAGGTGTCCGCCGTCTGACGACTTTGACAGACCACGAAGGCAGACAGGCACAAATATATTGCCGAATCGCAGTTGAGCGACCTCCCTCTTAAAACGGGCACACACGGGTGCAATCTCGGCGTCAATCGACAGGCGAATTGGCCGTTTGGCGGTTATATTGTGCGTCATCATCGCGATGTGCGATACCGTGTGCCGCTGAAAAGCAAAGGAATCCGTATGCAACATCTGCACAGCCTCATTCGCAATATCCCCGATTTTCCCCGACCGGGAATTCAATTTAAGGATATTACCCCCCTGCTGCGAAACCCCGCCGGCCTGGCTTTGGCCGTTGAATTGCTGGCCAATCCGTTTCGCGGTCGCAACGTGGAATTGGTGATAGGTGCCGAGTCGCGCGGGTTTATTTTTGGCACCGCTCTGGCGCAGGCGCTTTCGGCCGGCTTTGTCCCCATTCGCAAACCCAAAAAGCTGCCGGCGGAAAAAGTGTCACTCACATATGAATTGGAATATGGAAGTGATACTCTGGAAATCCATCGCGATGCTATTCTGCCCGGCCAGAAATGCCTGCTGGTGGATGACCTGCTGGCCACCGGCGGCACCATGGATGCGTGCTGCCGACTGGTGGAACAACTGGGGGGTGACATTCTGGGGATTGCGGTGCTGATTGAACTTGAATTCCTTAGTGCCCGGAAAAACTTCAGTCGTTATGAAATGCACAGCGTGTTACGGTATTAGCCGCCGCTGGCGTTGGCTGGGTTAAAAATGGTATGATAATGCGACTTGGGACATGATTCCCCGTGACACCCGCAAACTGTTTTGAGGCCGCATGAAGTATCGCGAACAACGCTGGTTAAGAGAGGGGCCCGATGGCAGCCGCAAACAAGGCCGCCTGCGTCGGCGCATTGCCGTCCTGCCCACCCTGCTTACGCTTGGTAATCTTTTGTGCGGATTCGCCGCCATCGGCTACGCTTCCGGCAAACCGGTTGATATTAACGCGTTTGGCAACAATTACTCGGTGGCCGGCTACCTTATATTTGGAGCCATGATTTTTGACATGCTGGATGGTTCAATGGCGCGACTCGCCAGGGCAACCAGCGACTTTGGCGGCGAACTTGACTCCCTTGCGGACGTGGTAAGCTTTGGCATTGTTCCGGCTTTTTTAAGCCTGAAATTAATTTCGCATCTGCTTTCCGCGGGGGGTGCCCCGCATGAAAACATCAGCCCGCTGGCGGAAAGCCTGGTGGGTCGGTTCTTCTGGGTCATTTGCGCCATTTACGTTTCGTGCACCGCCCTGCGGCTGGCCCGTTTTAACACGGCCAACCGGCAGGATGCCGACGCCCACATGGTGTTTCACGGATTGCCTTCACCCGGTGCCGCAGGCGTTGTGGCGTGCAGTGTGATTTTTTTTGAAGCGCTGCAACCCGGTGCGGCGCACATTCTTCCGTTTAATGTTTCCGCGTCCATCGGTTCCGTCGTAACCGGCATTTTCCCGTACGCACTTCCTGTCATTCTGCTCATGCTGGCGATTCTAATGGTCAGCCGCATCAGCTACGGACATCTGATCAACCAGTATCTGCGGCCGCGCAAGCCATTTTCCTATGTCACGCGCGTTATTGTGCTGGTTCTGCTTCTACTGATTGAACCCCAGATGACCGCCCTTGTGGTCATTTATCTATATGCCTTTGCCGCGCCGCTTCGCGCCCTTTGGCGAAAACTTCTCCACAAACCGGATCTGTCATCCGCCTCCATTGAATTGACGGAACCCATTGATTAACATTTTCCGGCCGGGAACAAACCCGTCGGCGGTAATTCCCTTTGGAGCATCCCATGGCCGCAAATTTAGCGGGATATTCACCGGAATATTTTCTGGAACATTTATCTGATCTGGGGCGCAGGCTTCGCAACTCGGTCATTGAATCGCGCCGATCCAACAGCGCCCTTTCCGGCGTGGCCCGCCAGACCCTGTCCGATACCATTTATAATCTGGACACACGCACCGAACCGGAACTTGAACGATTCTGCACCCAATGGAGCCGTGAAATTCCGCTGCTGCTTATCGCCGAAGGCGTTTCCCAAACCGGAATGCCTGAAGGACAGGCCTGTTTTCCATTGGGAATAGAGCCCGAACAGGCAATGATTCAACTGATCGTAGACCCCGTGGATGGCACCCGCGGGCTGATGTATGACAAACGCTCCGCCTGGGTTTTGGCGGGAATTGCCCCCAATTTGGGAAACGTCACCCGACTTTCCGATATTTTTGTCGCCATGCAGGCGGAAATTCCCACCAGCAAACAGACCATGGCCGACATTCTTTGGGCGGCTCGCGGAAATGGTGCCCATGGCCGGCGGGAGAACCTGCTGACCGGCTTCACGCAGCCGTTGCCCATCACTCCCAGTGGCACCACTGATTTGGCACACGGATTCGGCTCCGTCGTAAGCTTTTTTCCGGGGTCCAAACGCCAGGCCGCCGAGCTGCTTGAATTTATAGCCCACGGTTTTAACGGGCCGCCGAATCCCGACCGCCCCCTGCTTTTTGACGATCAGTATATTTCCACCGGCGGTCAGTTGTACGAAATTCTGATGGGGCACGACCGATTCGTGGTGGATATTCGCCAGGACCTGGACCGACTGGCGGGCCGAACGCCGGGCTTGTGCGCTCATCCGTATGACCTGGCGTCCATGCTTATCGCGCAAGAGGCCGGCATTTACCTGACCAATGGCCGAGGCGAAATGCTGGACGGTCCGCTGGATGTGCATACGCCCATTTCGTGGGCCGCCTGCGCCAACGCGGAACTGGGTCGAAAAATTGAAATCCTGATTGCGGAATTTTTCCGCACGCGCACGACCGGAATTTAAGCCCGACAAACCAATAAAACCGAGGATTACACAAGTATCGCGAATTACGGGGGCGGGTTTCAGATAGCCGCCTCGTTCGGGAAACGCGTTCGGGAAATGCGTTCGGTTCGCTTTAATTGCGTGATTCGGCTTCACCGGGCGCGGATGTCCGCGCGGACTCATCCGCCAGCCCCGCGCCGTCTGGTTCCGCTGGTTCCGCGGCGACGGGTACCGGTTGTCCCGTGCCGGTCTGATCCGTTGTATCCGTCGGCTCGTCCGGCGACGGTGGCCGCAACTTTAAGACCAGTTCACCGGTTGCTTCCGCGTGTTCCACAATCAGTTTTTTAAGACGCATCAATTCCAGCATGGCCAGGAACAGGCCGATCATTTCCCCGCGGGAGGCCCGGCCGGCGAAAAGAGCCTTTAGTGTAACCGGGCCGTCGCGATCCAGACGGTCCAGAATATCAGCCTGATGCAGGCTGATGGGCGTATCATCCAGGACCACATCATGGCCAAATGCGGTGTGCCCCACGCTGGCCATGATGGCATTAAACGCATCCATCAGAACAAAAAGATTGACATCTTCAAGATCCAGTGGCACGCGGGTGGTACCCCGCGGTGTACCGCGCGGAAAACGCAGCAGTTCGGTCGCGTTTCGCCGTTGCAGCGAATTGGCCGCGTCCTTGAAATGTTTATATTCCAGCAATTGTTCAACAAGCTGCCGCCGCGGGTCGGTGGCATCTTCCGGCGTACCGACGGATGGATTCGCCGGATCCGCAACCGGTCGCGGATTCAACATGCGGCTCTTGATTTCCATCAGCGTGGCGGCCATGACCAGAAAATCGCCAGCAAGGTTAATGTCCACATGCCGGATCACTTCCACATGTGCCAGATACTGCGTGGTAATGCGGGCAATCGGAATGTCATGAATGTCCACTTCCTCCTTGCGGATAAGGTAAAGCAGAAGCTCCAACGGACCGTTGTAGACATCCAGGTCAACTCTGTAATCAGCCTGATTCATCGTGATTTTAAGATAACGCCTTTTCACGGTTACCGCCAATGGGCACGCGAAAAAAGTTCGGGTCCGCCAATTTTTTTTCCGGCAACCCGCGCAATGCAATGGTGAAAAAGCCAAACCACCTGCCAACGGATGACCCCAGCCCACAACATTTGCAATGAGCACTACGGACACCAAATCCCCCGTTAAGCCGGCCGCGCTGCGTGGCCGCGAGGGAAACCAAACCAAACCCATGGCCGAAAATCGATAACAACCCCTGTTTAGCGGGCCACGCAGCGTGGCCGCGCACCAGATTCCCCAGATTGAAGCACCGCTCAAGGTTCCATTAATTCAACGAACTTATTCACAGGAGACAGCGGCGGAAAAAGAGGTATCGCGGCGGTGACGGGTTTCACCACCAAGGCACAAAGACACAAAGCTGCTCGGAACAGATATTCGATTTTTGAAATGTGCACAGGAGGTAAAGGAGGAAACGGAGGTGGCGCGGC
>JAJZEY010000050.1 GCA_021805585.1 Planctomycetota bacterium | reverse complement strand
CTTTCGCTGCCTGAAGGGTGTGGACTTGAAGGTACGTCCCATCTGGCTGCGCAAGCCTGAACACGTCAAGGCACACATCTTCTTATGCGTGCTGGCCTATTACGTGGAATGGCACATCCAGAACACCTGGAAGGAGCTGCTGTTTGCCGATGAGGAACGGGATAAAACCCGTGACGCCCGTGACGCGGTATTGCCGCCGGAACCATCCGCGTCCGTTCTGCAAAAGAAACACTCCCATAAAACCAGGGATGGGCTGCCCGTACAGAGTTTTGCTTCGTTGCTGGGGGCTTTGGGCACGCTGACCCGCAACACCTGCGTGATGCCTCTGAAGGACACCCCGGCGGATGAAAAATCGCACAAGACGCCCGCCACGGCCAAAACCAAAACCGAGTATAAGATGAAAGGGAAAACCGAGGAACCAGGATTCACCGTGATCAGCGATGCGACCCCGCTGCAGGAACGAGCCTTGAAACTGCTGGGGTTGTACCCAGTACGGTGAATGGCGAAAACAAAGGAAAGCCCTGTATTTACAGGGCTTTTCCGCTTTTTGTGCGGGGAACTACGGTTTAGCCACAGACAGGAATTTCTGTGCCACCGAGCCGGCCGCCAACCGGCCTATCCCAGAATCGTGTTAATTTCATTGACGGTTGCGTCATCCAATGCTACCCCGCTGGCGGCGGCATTTTCTTCAAGCTGTGACGGTCGCGATGCGCCCACAATGCAACTGGTTACCGCCGGGTGATGCAGCACCCAGGCCAGAGCCAGTTGCGACATGGTAAGCTTGAACCTTGCGGCTATGGGCGCAAGCTGCTGCACGCGCTTCAACAAGGCCTGGTCTTCCACGTTGCGTTTCATGAACTGGTTCTGCCGGTCATCCGCGGCGCGGCTGTCCGGAGGCAGCGGCTGACCCGGTTTGTATTTGCCCGACAAAATTCCCTGGGCCAGCGGTGAAAATACCACCTGACCGATGCCCGCGGCATGACAGAGCGGAAACAGCGGCTCTTCCCAATGCCGCTGAATGGCGCTGTATCGCGGCTGACTGCTTTTGGGCTTGTAAAAGCGGTCGCCACAGATGCCCAGAGCCGCGACAATTTCATCAACAGGCCATTCGGAAAATCCCCAGTACAGCACTTTTCCCTGATGAATCAGGTCATCCATGGCGCGAACGGTTTCTTCCAGTTCAACGCCATCATCAATGCCGTCTATCGCGAAGCGGTGGCACTGATATAGATCAATGTAATCGGTGCGCAGCCGCTTGAGGCTGGCATGGCATTGTTCAAAAATATGCTTGCGCGACAGGCCATGGTCATTGGGGCCAGGCCCCATTGGGAAAAAGACTTTGGTGGCCAGAACGTAATCGCTGCGGCGTCGGGGTGCCAGCAACTCTCCCCATACTTCCTCGGCCTTGCCGCCGGCATAGACATTGGCGGTGTCCAGAAAATTAATGCCCAGTTCAAACGCCTTGTTTAACACGGCGCTGGTCTGTTCCATTTCCTGCGCGTTGCCCACGGTAAGCCAGCCGCCCAGGCCGATTTCCGAAAGCCGCACACCCGCGTCACCCAACCGCCGATATTTCATGACAGCTCCTTAATTAAAACCGGCGTTGCGGCGTACATGTGCCACCGACACCTTAGCGCAATTCCATCGGCACATAATGCCGGTTCACCGGTCCGGTGTAAATCTGTCGCGGTCGGGCGATTTTAGACGTGGCGTCATCATACTGTTCCTTCCAGTGGGCAATCCAGCCGGGCAGGCGACCGATGGCGAACATGACGGTAAACATGTTGGTGGGAATGCCGACGGCGCGCATAATCAGGCCGCTGTAGAAATCGACATTCGGATACAGTTTGCGGTCTATAAAATACTGGTCCTTCAGGGCCAGTTCTTCCAGCTTGCGGGCAATGTCCAGCAGGGGGTCGCGGGAATTCATTTTTTTGAGCACCCGTTCGCATACGCTTTGCAGCATTTTCGCACGCGGGTCGTAATTCTTGTAGACACGGTGACCGAAGCCCATCAGGCGTGTTCCGCTTCCCTTCTGCTTGGCCATTTCAATGTATTTTTCAGCCGTCAGCCCGCCCTGATGGATCTGCCCCAGCATTTCCAGCACTTCCACGTTCGCACCGCCATGCAGCGGTCCCCAAAGGGCGCAGACCCCGGCGGCGCAACTGGCAAACAGATTCGCCTTGCTGCTGCCGACCATTCGCACCGTGCTTGTGGAGCAGTTCTGTTCATGGTCCGCATGAAGAATGAAGATCAGATTCATGGCCAGTGAAATTTCCGGATCCGGAACGCGCTGGTCATACGGCATGGAAAACATCATGTGCAGAAGGTTGTCGCAATACCGCAGTTTTGGATTCGGATAAATATAAGGCAGTCCATTGACCCGTCGATAGGTGAACGCCGCGATGGTTCGGATTTTGCTGATCAGGCGGGCGGCCGCCTCTTCAAAAACCTCCTCATCCCGAATCAGAAACATTTCTGGATGAAAACAGCCCAGTGTGTTAATCATCGCGGATGTAATGGCCATGGGGGGGGCGGTCGCGGGGAAACCTTCAAAGGTATGTTTCATGGCCTCATGCAGGTGCGCGTTGGCCGTCAGGCGGGCGCGAAACCGCGCCGATTCGGTCGCGTTGGGCAGGCGGCCGAAAATAAGCAGCCATGCCACCTCAATAAAGTCGGGGCTTTTCGCAAATTCCTCGATCGGAATTCCGCGGTAGCGCAGAATGCCCTGATCGCCATCAATGTAGGTGATGGCGCTTTGGCATGAGCCGGTGTTGCCGTAGCCCTGGTCGAGTGTAATAAGGCCGGTGTCGGCGCGCAGGCGTGAAATATCGATGCCGCGTTCGCCTTCCGTGCCGGTTACCACCGGGTAGGTCAGTGTTTTGTCCGCGAATGTAATAGTTGCCGTAGTCGGAAGACCGGAAGAGCCGGAGTTTGAAGTTTCCATAGAGCCAACGCATCCCTTCAAATTTTATGCCACCCTCGACAGGGATAATATCGCATTCCGCCGGACTTTGCGACTTTTTCCCGTCCATCCACAAAAAAAATGGATTTTCCGTTCGTGCAGCCGGCGTTCCGGCCGGCTGGAGCGGTTAAAGATTTGCCTGCAATTCCGCCGGTGAATTGAACTGTACGCGGGCCGGCCAGTCGATTGGCAGCGGCAATGCCACGGCCTCAAGCCGCTCAAGAATCCGCCAAAGCGGGCCGGCAAAGCCGCTGGCCGCCGCCGAATTGCCGTCGGCACCGGCGGAAATAAGAGCCAGTCGCGGCAGGGCGCTGCTGTGGTAGATCGCCATCAGCGGTTCCCAGTGGCTATGCCGGAATGCGACTGCCCGCGGAGTGGATGCGGTGGCGTTAACCGCGGAACTGACGGGAAACCACCTTTCCGCTCCGTTGATTAACTGTTGAATCCAATGGGGGCGAATATCCAGAAAGTCACACGAAAGCAGCAGAACGGATCGGTCCGGCCCGGCATATTCCAGTGCCGTCCGCAGACCGCCCGCGGGTCCTTGGTGCGGGCGGGTATCGGCCACGGTTTTCAGGCCCAGGTCGGCATATTTGCCGTCGGTTTCCGCAGCGACAATCACTTCGGAAGCGAACGGTTCTATTGCGCGGGCTACACGCAGAATCTGCACCCCGCCGCCAACCGACACCCGCGCTTTGTCCGCGCCAAATCGGCTGCTGCGCCCGCCCGCCAATATGCACGCAATTGGTTGAATCATTTAAGCTCCGCCGGTGGGGGGGCTGGCCGATTGTCCGAATGGTTGTCCTGGCCGTGCAAAACCCCCAGCGCATGGGGCAGAATATCCGCCAGCGCCTCCAGAACTTCCACCGCGCCGCGAGGCGATCCGGGCAGGTTGATGATCAGTTGCCGGCCTACGGTGCCCGCTTCCCCGCGGGAAAGACAGGCCCGTGGATTATTCCCCATGCAACGCATGCGCGCGATTTCCATAATGCCGGCACAGCGGCGATCAAGCACGGCCAGCGTGGCTTCCGGCGTCACATCCCGCAGTGCAAGTCCCGTTCCACCCGTGGTGAATATAATGTCCGGCACAACCGCGGATTCCGGGCAGGTCCACTGGCGCAACTGCTTGACAATAGCCGCCTTATCGTCGGGTACGCAGCCTTCCGCGACCACGCGACCAGCCAGAATCCGTACCGCCGCCGCGGCCACGGCCGGCCCTCCTGTGTTGATTGCTTTACCGGCAAAGCAGCGGTCTGAACAGGTCAGAATGGCGATGGACAATTCCCGACCATTCATGTTGCGGCTCCCCAGGTCGTCGGCGGGGCACGGTAGTCCCCCTTGGTGCCGCCGGTTTTAGTCAGCAGGCGAATATCGCCGATGACCATGCTTCGGTCCACCGCTTTACCCATATCGTAGACTGTTAAAGCGGCAGCGCTAACGGCAACAAGGGCTTCCATTTCCACACCGGTTTTCCAGCAGGCGCGCACGGTCGCCTGAATATGCACCGCCCCCCGTCGCAGGGTTACATTCACCTGAATATGTTCCAAAGGAATGTCATGGCAGAGCGGAATTATTTCCGCCGTTCGTTTGCACGCAATCATTCCCGCCAGTCGGGCGGTGGCCAGAAGATCTCCTTTGGCCAGCAGATTGCGACGAATCGCACGGGCCAGCGCCGGGCTTATTCGCACCAGGCCCGCGGCCGTGGCCGAACGGGCGGTGATTGGCTTTTGGCCCACATTTACCATTGCGGCCTGATGTTTCGCATCCATATGGCTGAGCTTTTTAGTCGTGCGTTTTTTCATGAGCCACTCCAGCGGTAGAACGGATAGGGGCCTGAGCCGGATGCACCGGGGTAAATTTCCACAAAGCCGTCTGAACCGGCCATCATCGGTATATCGCCGGAGCCGCGACCGGGTAAACAGACCGCGCGGTCCGGTCCAAGCCGCCGCACCGGACGAAACCAGTGCATCGTCGGCAGGCTGTCCGTCGGCTCGGCTAAATGCAGCAGTGCATCGGCCCCCCGAACTTCCGTCAGCCCGGCTTGCGTGGCCAGCACATCCAGAACAAATGCCCGGAACAGCACCTGTGCGGATACCGGATTTCCCGGCAGACCGAAAATGCTTTGTCTGGCTGGCCCGATGGCACCAAGCACCGGTCGTCCCGGTTTAATCGCAAGCCGATGGAACTGCACCTTACCGCCGACCGATTCAATCGCGGGGCGTGCAAAATCCCGCGCTCCCACCGACACGCCGCCGGTCAGAATTATGGATTGGCAATCCGTCAGGGCCTCATGCAGCGCGGCGGCAAGGCTTTCCAGGTTGTCCGGCACGTGCAGTATCCGCCGCAGGTGCAGCCATTTCACAGCCCCCACGGCCACCCGCAGGGCCGGCCCGTTGGAATCCCGTATGCGCCATTGCGGTTCGTTCGGCTCGTCCGGCACGTTCGGGGCATTTTGCGCATTCGGCTTGTGCGGCTCATGGACGGACATTAACTCATCGCCCGTGCTGATCAGGGTTACCTCCACCGGCGCATGAACCGCCACGTGTGCGTAGCCGAACGCGGCGAGTCCCGCAGCCGCCGCCGGGTGAATCAGGCGGCCGCCAGCTTTCGCGATCTGATCGCGCCGCGGACTGCCGCGATGGAACAGGCGCTCTGGACACGGTCGGCCGAAGTCATGCTGCGCGCCGTAGGTCGCCTGGAACGGGGCCAGCCTCCGGCCAGAATCCCCGGCCCAGGACAACGCT
>JAJZEY010000508.1 GCA_021805585.1 Planctomycetota bacterium | reverse complement strand
CGATCTTTGTTTATTGTAGTTCTTGTCCTGGGATCGATGATTGTGTGGATTTGGTCACTGGTTGATTTGCTGCGCGCACCGACAAGTTCGGACACAAAACTTCTCTGGCTGCTGGTCATTGTTTTTCTCGGTATTGTCGGTTCGCTGCTGTACATTTTCATCCAGCGCCCCAAAAATACACCCAACAACTGACCATTGGCAAACCTGTGGGTTCGTCACACAAACCGCGCGGGCCTGAGATCGCGGCAGAGCGGTTGCATTACGGCAATAAAATAGTTATCATAACGTTATATATTTTAATCAGCGGTCGGTCATTGCGTGCCGCGGTTAAAAACATCGGCTGGCGCGTTTGGAGATGGTTATATGAAATCAACACGCAAGTTGTCCACGGTTTTCTCGATTGCACTGCTGGCGGCCATTTTACTTTACCCCGCGGCACCCACCCGTGCCGCCGGCCGCCACCATACGGCGGATATGGCCTGGTGGGCCAAGGCGCGCTTTGGCATGTTTATTCATTGGGGACTTTACGCCCAGGCGGCTGGAACATGGCATGGCCGACGCATTGGCGGCCTTGGTGAATGGATCATGAACAATGCCAACATTACCCGGAAGGCTTACGGCAAGCTGGCTGGCGAATTTGATCCGGTGCGGTTTAACGCCGACCAATGGGTGAAAATGGCGCGCGATGCGGGTGTGAAATATATTGTGATCACCACCAAGCATCATGACGGATTCTGCATGTTTAATACGAAAGCAACCGCGTACAACATTGTGCGGGACACGCCATGGCACAAAGACCCGATGGCCATGCTGGCCAAAGCTTGTAAGAAATATGGTGTGCGCTTCTGCACGTATTATTCAGTTCAAGACTGGCACAGCCGCTACACGCTGCCCAATCGCATGGTCAACGGCAAGCCATACTGGCAGGCGATGCGGTTTACGGCCAATGGCGGCGGGGAAAAATATGTTCACTACATGGAAACGCAAGTAGGCGAGCTGATTCATCAATATCATCCCGGTTTAATCTGGTTTGATAATCCGGAAGCAATAGCCTGGACAACCGCCAGCGGACAACAGGTCCCGGGGTGGAATCGCCAATATGCTTCACAGGTATTCAAATATGTTCGCAAGATTGATCCTACGGTAATTATAAACAATCGGTTGTGGTACGGCTATGGCGATTATGGCACGCCGGAACAGCAGATTCCGCCGCGCGGCTTGCGTGGGCACTGGGAAACCTGCATGACCATTAACAATACCTGGGGTTATAAGAGTTATGACAAAGCTTTTAAGCCGGCCAATGTGCTGATTACCAATTTAATTAAATGCGCCAGCGGCGGAGGCAACTATCTGTTGAATGTCGGGCCCACCGGCAAGGGCATTATTCCGCAGCCGGAGGTAAATCGGATGCTGGCCATCGGGAAGTGGCTGCGGGTAAACGGAGTCGCCATTTATAGTTCGCATCGGACACCTTTTCACAAGGCAATGCCGTTCGGCTATGTGACACGCAAACCGGGGCGGCTGTTCCTGGAGGTAACCCATTGGCCGACCAACCGAACGCTGGTTGTGCCGATGGCGCGAAAAATTGTAAGCGCCAAGTTCCTGGCCAATCCGTATATTGCCGTTCAGACAGCGCCGAGCGGGAAAAATCAGTTGATCTATCTGCCCGCCAAGCCATTGGATGCGGTGGCAACCGTAATTCAGTTGAATCTGGCGGCAAAGTGACGACGGTATCCGCCGCGGGGCACGAAGATTTTTTAGATAGGGTCGTGATCGGTTTCCGTTGGCACAGCGGCCGGAGTGGCGGGCGGATGATCCACCAGTTTTCGCCCCATTAACAATATGGGCAAAAGGAATAATGCGCCACAACCGAAGAAAATGCTGTAGCGGTTCCATTGGATCAATCCGGTCTTAACGGTGTGATTGCCGATTAATTCCAGAATAAAACCCCACAGCAACGGCGAGATTCCGGCCGCCACATTCAGCGCCACCAGCAGAACCGCAAAATGATGATTGCGGCCGGTTTTTGGAATATTCAAACTCTGCAAACGATTGTTGGCCGCCGCGAAATTTAAGCCCGCCACACCCGAAAGCAGATAAACCGCGCCCAGCAGAAGAGGAGAAAGCGGTGCGATACCGGCGGCGACGGCCCACCAGGCGGAAAAGACGAGGATCAGGGCTATAAGGCTGGCGCGGATAATGGGTCGCGAACCAATACGGTCGATCACCGCGCCGCACCAGAACAGAGATAGAATTCCGCCAAGCACGGACATACCGGAAAGCAGAACAATGGCACTTTGCGAAAAGCCTTCCACTCCGCGAAGAAAAGCGACGGTAAAAACCGCCAGGCCGCCCAGCACCAGCATATAGGCGATATTAAACAGACAAAGCTGGCGAAACCGCCGCTGGGCCAGCATGACCAGCAGCGGCACGCGCCAGCCGGCCTCGGCATGGTGTTCCGGTGTGGACATATCGGGCAAGGGCAACAGGCAAAGCACGCTGGCCAGGCCACCTAAGCCGGCGAATAGAAACGCCAGGCTGAATTGCCAGCGCTGCGGATGGCCCAGCAGAATAATGGTGGCGGCGAAAATGGCCAGCAGATTGCCTGTCTGGCCGTACAGTTGATCACGCAGAAAGAACTTGCCGCGCACATCGGGTGGAATCAGTGAGGTAACCCAGGGCATCCAGGCGCCGCCCGCCAGGCCGCGCAGCGTGCTGAATGTCATAATGCAAACGAACAGACCCACAAGACGGGAATGATCGGAAGGCAGCGCGAATGGAACAAGGGCCAGTAGAAAAATAACCGCTGTTCGCGAACCCCAGCCAAAAATAAGCATCCGGCGATAGCCTAACCGGGGAATCAGATGATTGCCGGGGATATGCAGCACGGCCAGCAATGGCGGCAGCGCTGCAAGGAAACCCATGGCGGCATCATCCGCACCCAGATGCTTGGCATAAAGGAACAGCGGAGTTCCCAGCACAATGGACCAGCTTAAAGCATTCAGCAGAGCGAAACGATTGGCCCACGGAACGCCTTCCGGCAGCCCCATGGCGGAAAGCGTGGCAAAGGGCATCAGCGGGGCACCGGCCATTCGCAAAAGCAGCGCGGAACGGGCGATTTTACCGGGGGCTTTGACGGTTCGTATATCGGATTTCGTTTCGGTGCGGCCATCGACTGGGGTTTTCATAACGAAGGAAATTGTAACGGAAAAAATTTTATCCGTCTTACAGGCGGCTTTGCGCAGTTAACAGCCACTCCGTTGGGCACCGGAGAAGCGCCAAGTGGACAGGCAATTTTTCAGCCAATCCCGGATGACTTAAGGCCCACATTGATCACAAAATTTTCTGGGGCAGGCATTGGAAATCTTTTCTTTTACTATACTTAAAATCAATAGGGAGATTCTTCCTGTGGACCGCAAAGGCGAACGGAATTCAGGCCGTTAGAAGTCCGGAAGCATAGAACTGTCATAAGTTGTGTGAATAACCTGTGGATAAATTATCCATTGAGCAGCGGCCGACAATTTGCCGCGGCATGAAGTTTGCGTAAAACAAGCTATTTCCTATAGAAACGCTAACCGTACCCACACCTGTCATTTACAAAGCCAACAGGCATATGTCAGCTTCTCCACGGATCTTACGGGCAGTTTGCTTGTATATAAGATTATTAAAATAAGATACTTATGATTATTTTAAGACTTCTTATCCACATTCCAACAGGCTCTACAACTACTACTACTTATTTTAAGAAAGATAGATGGGGCCAAGATTGTTGGGTTTCAGACAAGATGGAATAAATGACCAATCGGATATTGTGGATAAGTTGTTGAGAATTCCGATTGATTTGCCACAAAACCGCTGTATTTATCGGTAATTTCAGGCATGTTTTTCCCGATCTTGCCGGGTCCTTTTTGAGGGGATTCAGCCGTCGGCTTTCATCCGATTCACTACCGTTTTCACGCGGCGAACGGTCCCCCGTGTGCGGAGCTGAATTTTTGCCAACAGGTGCGAACGCAACCGGGAATCAATTTCCGATTTCGCGGCCGCACTTTTTATATAGACCAGCAGACTGCCGCGGTGAATGCCAGCCAGAGTGCTGGCATTGACGAGTTGGTCGGGTAATTCCGTTTTCCATATTTCCACCAGATCGGTGAGAAGAATTCCGGGTTTTGCAATATTTTTTTCAAACCAATCCGGAAGAAAATCGCCAAGCTTAACGGGTGGATGACGATCCAGGGCAGGGCGGCTTTGAATAATGCGGGAAAGCGTGGCGAACCGACTTTTTCGGTGGGAATCCGCTATCAGGGAGGAAATTTCCGACGATTTTTCCGGGTTGCCGGACGAGGCGAATTTTTGGCTAAGCGGCGAACCGGTTGATTTTTCCGTTGTCGAAAGGTGCTTGTGGCTTGAGTTTCCACCTGATTGCGAACCGGATTGGGCAGGTTTTTTAGCCATAGGGTACCTCCATGCGATGAGGTTTTTTGTGCGGAATCGGCTTACCATTTTCCATGGTCGTGGAACATTGGCCCGACTGTTCCGGCAGCTATTTACAAGATGCGGCTGCGGACAGCCTGTGTTTAACGGCATGACCCGAATGCATTACCCAAGCAAATAACTAGCCTTGAATGATGTCCGTGGCCTTTGGGCGTCGCTGGTGGTTGGATCAGGTCAGGCTTACCGGCATAATCACATACAGAAAGCCAGGACCGGATTTAATCAGGCCGGGCTTATTTGGGGCGCGCAATTCAAAGGTAATATCGTCGGTTGGGGCGACTTTCAGGGCATCCTGCAGGTAAATCGGGTTAAAACCGACATCCATCGGTTCATTGGAGTAATCCATGCTCATTTCCACTTTGGCTTCGCCCATTTCCGGCGCACGGCCGGTGATGGTAAGGGTTTTGTTGGCGAAGCTTAAGCGGATGGATTTAGATTCTTCATTGGTTAAAAGTGCGGCACGCTGCACAGCGCTGCGCAGTTTGTCACGGTTCATGGTGGCTTTATGGTCGCAATCTTTGGGGATGACATCTTTATAGGGCGGGAAATTTCCTTCCACCAGAGATGCGGAAAGCGATGCGGTGACCAGACCTTCACCCTTTTCACCGGCGGCCTTGGAAACCACCTGGGCGAAGAGCTTGCCTTCACGAAATTGAAGCTGCACGGTCTGCTGGCCGTCAGTAAGGAGGCGTTCAAGCATATTAATGGCTTTGATGGGAATAATGCTTTCGCCTTCTTTGGCATCGGCGGATTCCAAGTCGTCGCGGGTCTGTGCCAGGCGATGGCCATCGGTGGCAACCATGCTGACCTTTTTGCCTTTGCGTTCAAACAAGACGCCATTCATGGCATAGCGTGTCATTTCCTTGGCGGCGGCAAAGCGCGTGCGGTCGAGCATGGTTTTAAGCAAACCGGAGGAAAGGGAACAATCGGGGTCGCCTTCAAAACCGCTGACGGGCGGGAAGTCTTCCGTGTTGTAGCCCAGAAGGGTAAAGGTGCTGTCTTCACCGAAGATGGTGGCCTTTTCGCCGGTGACTTCGATAGCCAGCGTCTCATCGGGCGAATTATTGACGATTTCCATAAGCTTTTGGGCGGGAAGAAGGGCCACGCCATCCTGTTTTATATCCACCTGAGAAAGGGAGGTTTCAATGGTCATTTCCAGGTCTGTGGCGACAATGCGCAAAACCCGCGCACTGCCCGCGGTGGCAGTGCTTATGCGCACACATGCCAGAACC
>JAJZEY010000133.1 GCA_021805585.1 Planctomycetota bacterium | reverse complement strand
AAAATAAATATCAGCCATCCTGATCTTCAGGAGTGCCAGCTATCAGCGCCTCCGGGCGCGGTGCGGATGGTCATCCGAAATTTACTTGATAACGCGATCAGTTATACTGATCAGGGCGGACTGGTGGAAATTGAAGTTACTCCGGCGGACGGCGGCGTTTGGCTGCGCACGGCCAACACCGGCAGCCACATTGCCGCGGAAGATTCCGCTCGCGTGTTTGATCGCTTCTGGCGCGGTGATGCCGCCAGAACGCAAAGCGGGCTTCATGCGGGCCTTGGACTGGCCATAGTCAAGCGCGTGCTTGATGCCACCGGCGGAACAGTTCGGGTGGAATCCGAAATGAACGGCTGGTTTCGGGTGGAGGTGTTTTTCAGGGATATGACCGGGCATGAATAAAGCCGCACCAACAGGTTTTAAATAAAAGCGGATTTCACGTATAAAAAAAGTAGGCAGGTGGCATACGCCAGCCCGCCTACCGGAGGGGAGAGAAGGACAAAGTAAAAGTCTGGTTGTGAAAAGGTTAATTTTGGTTCACAATCTCCCGTATAAGCTCTCTATATGGACTATAGTCCACGAAATGGAGCGATGCAAATTTTGGCCGGATTTTGCCGTTTTGGCCTCTGAACGCGGAACAAGATACATCCCACAACGATACGGATTGCCGAATAATGACACAACTTAACTTCAAAAATCCGTTGGTCATCACCCTGGATGGTCCCGCCGGGTCCGGTAAGTCCGCCGTGGCCCATCGGCTGGCCGAAACGCTTGGCTTTCACCATCTGGATACCGGTGCCATGTATCGCGCCGTCGCCTTGGATGCCATGGAGCAGGGCCTGACCGCCAATCCAAAGGCCATGGCATTGCGCGTCACTTCATTGAAACTGGATTTCGACTGGTCGCGGCAACCCGCGCATATTCTGCTCAATGGTCGCGATGTCGCCGAGGCCATTCGCACGCTGGAAGTCACCCGTTTAACCTATACCGCCGCGGACAACCCCTCCGTTCGAGCCGCTCTTGTGAAATCCCAACGATTTATAGCGCAACAAATCGGGTCTATCGTGACTGAAGGGCGCGATCAGGGAACGGTTGTATTTCCGGACGCCGCATATAAATTCTACCTTGATGCGAATATAGCGGAGCGTGCCCGCCGCCGCATTGCGGAATTGGCCCGCAAGGGCACCCCGATTCCGCTGCATGATATGATCCAGCAGTTGCAAACCCGTGATTCTCAGGATAAAGCCCGCTCCAGCGGTCCGCTCGCCATCCCCGCCGGGGCCTGCATTCTTGATACCACCCATTTATCTCTTGAACAGGTGGTAGATGAACTTATCCGCCGCATCACCCATTCGCCTGGCCCGGTGACTCGATGACCAGACCAGATGATGCCCATTCGCGGCCATATATTTTCAGGGGCGAGGGAACTGGGAAGCTTCAGGCGTTTTTATGGGGCGTTGGCCGCGTATTTTTTCAGTTTATCGCCGTGCTGCTGTTCCACATCCGTATTTGGGCACGCGAAAATGTGCCAGGCAAAGGCCCGGCTCTACTGGTCACCAACCATCAAAGCATGTTAGACCCTTGGTTGATCGGCATTGCACTTAAACGCCAGATTCATTACATGGCACGCGAATCGCTTTTCCGTGGGGGCATTATTCAATATCTTTTTGAACTCACCAACGCCTTCCCCATCCGCCGCGGACGGGCGGATTCCAGCGCTATCCGCGAAGCTCTCGATCGGCTGGCCAAAGGGTATCTGGTCAACATTTTTCCGGAAGCCACACGCACCGCGGATGGGTCGATTGGCGCGGTGGCGGCGGGCGTTGCCATTATTGTTCGCCGGGCCAAAGTTCCGGTCATTCCCGTCGTCCTTGAAGGTGCCTACGAAGCATGGCCTCGCGGCCATCGCCTGCCGCGCGCCAGCCCGATCCGTATCCGCTATGGCAAACCGATTCAATATTCCGAATTGGAAAATCTTTCCCCGGATGACATCGCCATTCGCATCCGCCGCGAACTTATCGCGCTTCAGCATCAATTAAGGTCGCCGCATGCCATACAATCCGAGACCCGAATGCAGGCCGACCTGCAGGCTGGTCGCAAACGCCTGGTGGTAGCCCGCGAATTAGCTGAATAAGGCGGCAATCCGCGGACCATCCGATTTTCATTACCGTGCCGCCGCCCCCGGCCGCAACCAGCCGTCCAAACTCGCCGAAATTCCGCCCACGACACACCCCTTTCAAACCTCGGCAAACCCCGGCAAAGCACGGCTATAAACCAGTATAACCCCCCTATTTTCCGGCACTTTTTACCCCCAGCCGCATTGTGAAAAAACCGGCTTTCGGATATACTCCCTATTGACCCGCTGCCTGTTGAAGCGGGCGGTAAAATCGGCGGAATTTGTGACGTCACGGATGGTTGTTTAGCCCAAAAAAATGTGACTTTTCCCGCCCCATACAGGAGCACCCATGGCTAAGGATCAGCCCGGTTCCGTCGTTGTCGCCGCTTATGATGAATCCGCTATTGAGGCCCTTAAAGGCCTTGACCCCGTGCGCAAGCGCCCCGGTATGTACATCGGCGATACCACCACGCGCGGTCTGCACCATTTGGTCTGGGAAATTGTCAATAATTCCGTTGACGAAGCCATGGCCGGCCATTGCGAAAATATCTGGGTGACGCTCCATCCCGATGGCTCGGTCAGCGTCACCGACGATGGCCGGGGAATTCCCGTCGGCATGCATCCAACGGAAAAAAAATCCACACTTGAAGTGGTCTTGTGCGACCTGCACGCGGGTGGAAAATTCGGAGGCGGCGGTTACAAAGTTTCCGGCGGACTCCACGGCGTCGGCGCTTCAGTTGTGAATGCCCTTTCCGAATGGACCGAAGCCGAAGTCAGCCGCGATGGCAAAGTGTACACCATGGCCTTTGAACGCGGTATTAAAAAATCCGACCTGAAAACCGTCGGCAAGCGCGTCAAAACCGGCACTAAAATTACCTTCAAGCCTGACCCCACTATTTTTGCCGAAACCGCGTTTGATTACGAACGCATTGTCGCCCGGTGCCGGGAACTTGCCTATCTAAATGAAAGCCTGGCATTTTATCTGGAAGATGAACGGACCGGCAAAAAAGATGAATTCAAATACATCAAAGGCATCATTCAGTTCGTTAAACAGTTGAATGAAGGCAAGGATGTGGTTCACAATCAGGTCGTCTATCTGGAAAAAGAGGAAGTCGGCAAAGACAACCCCCTCTCCGTTCAGGTCGCCATGCAATACAACGATGGCTACGCTGAAAGCCTCCACAGCTTTGCCAACAACATTAACACCCCCGGCGGCGGAACCCACCTTTCCGGCTTTAAAACCGCGCTTACCCGCACGCTGAATTTTTACGCCAAGTCCAACAACCTTATAAAAGATGAAAAGGAAATGCCCAACGGCGACGACCTGCGCGAAGGGCTTTCCGCCATTATTTCCGTTAAAGTCCCCAACCCGCAGTTTGAGGGCCAAACCAAGGACAAACTCGGCAACGGCGAAGTCGATGGATTTGTTTCCAGCGCCGTCAACGAAGCCCTCGGCCAATGGCTGGAAGAACATCCCGGCGATGCAAAAAAAATTATTCAGAAAGGCGTCCTGGCCAGGCAAGCCCGCGAAGCGGCACGTAAAGCCCGCGAATTGACCCGCAAGGGCGCTCTTAGCAGTGGCGGCCTGCCCGGAAAGCTTTCCGATTGCTCCAGCCGCGATATGGAATCCACCGAACTTTACATTGTGGAAGGACAGTCCGCCGGCGGCACCGCCAAGGCCGGCCGCGACCGTGTTTTTCAGGCCATTCTGCCCATTAAAGGTAAAATTCTTAACGTGGAAAAAGCCCGTGTGGACAAAATTCTGGGCCATGAAGAAATTCGCACCATTGTGCAGGCACTCTCCTGCGGAATTGGTGCCAATGATATGGACATGTCCAAACTTCGTTACGGCAAGCTAGTTATCATGACCGACGCCGACGTGGATGGTTCCCACATTCGCACACTGCTGCTGACTTTCCTTTTCCGCCAGCTTAATCCGCTTATTCGCGATGGCCGCGTGTACATTGCCCAGCCGCCGCTTTACCAGGTTACCCGCAAAAAGCATGTCGAATATGTCCGCAATGAAGCCGCCATGCGTAAAATTCGGCTGGACCTTGGCGTGGATGGCACAACCCTGATCGTCCGCGACAAAAAAGGAAACGAAAAAATCCGCTACAAAGGCGCGGAACTCAAAAAACTTGTTCAGCTTCTGGAACAGATTCAAGACCTTGCCCAGGTATCAGAACGCCGTGGCCTGCCGTTTTCCCGCCTGCTTTCCCTGCGCAAAGCCAATGGAATTCTACCGCTTTACCATGTGATACTTGATGACGAGGAACACTTTTTCCACAATGTGGAAGACTACGAAACCTTTGTTGAGAAAAACAAAATCGACGAACTTCAGTCCATTGCCCGTGCGGTGGAATCCGCGGATTCCGCCGGCAACGGCAACGGCGACGCCCCCAGCAAAGCCGACCGGGCCAAACGGGCTGAAGAAAAGAAAAAGGCCCAGGCTCGCCTGGAAAAAAATGAGGAACTTCACGAAAACCGCGAACTCGAACGCGTCTTTGAAAAGCTTCGCGAACTCCAGTTGCCCATTGAAGACTACCTGCTGAAGGTGGAGGAAACCGACAGCGGAGAACGTAAAATGACCGGCTATCTCATGATCAACGGCGAAGATTTCCGCCGCGACATCGCCGGACTTTCCGATATTGTACCCGTCATTCATGAAATCGCTCAGCAGGGCATTGAAGTCAAGCGGTTTAAAGGTCTGGGTGAAATGAACGCCGAAGAACTCTGGATCACCACTATGGACCCCGCCCGTCGCACGCTGCTTCGCGTCACACTTGAAGGTGCCAGCAACGCCGAAGCTATGTTCAGCACCCTGATGGGCGAAGATGTGGAACGCCGCCGCCAGTTTATTGAAGCCCACGCGCTGGAAGTAAAGAATCTGGACGTGTAAACCGACGGAGTCGGAAACAGGGAACGCCAAAGACGGAGTATTCGCCCATGGTATTTTCCGGTGTGCATCTTGTGGTCTCGTTTTTCTACGGAATTCTGTGCGTCATCGCCTTTTTACTCTGGCTCTGGATGCTGGTGGATGTCGTACTGCGCCGCATTCCGCTCCTGCACAAAATTCTCTGGGTAATCCTCATGTTCCTGCTGCCTCTGGTCGGCTCCATCATCTACTTCCTGGTGGGCCGTTCCAAACGCTGAATGTGCGGTACAGATGATGTCGGATGGATATATATTTGAATCACACATAAGCCGCGTCTGGTTCGTAAAAAAATGCGGCTTATTCGATATCGATGTTCGAATAGCCTTTATGGTCCGGTATCTTTCAGAAATGGTTCCCTCTGTTTACGAAAAGCGGCCGCGGCGGCTGGTGGCGAACGGCATCGACTGCGGCCGGCGATCGGGTGAAAAATATCGAATCCTGGAACTTCGCTAACATCTCTTTTCCATTGCGCGGGAAACATCGGGGTACTTTTTTGACCGGCCCGCGTTGCCTCGCATATAATAAGTGGCAATTGGGCAAGGTTGAAATCTGGAAGCGTCCGTATGGAAGCCGCACTGGCGCAAGCGCTTGAACCACGTAAAAATGGATCAACCGCTTGCATCCGGTATTTTTGTCGGCGGACGGGGCGGTATATCCTTTTTTTGGGAGTAACAATTGATGGA
>JAJZEY010000559.1 GCA_021805585.1 Planctomycetota bacterium | reverse complement strand
CTGGTTGTGCTGGATGAAGCTCATGCCACCGGTGTGCTTGGACCCGATGGCCGCGGACTCGCGGCCATGCAGCAGGTGGAATCCCAAATCGCGGTAACGGTCGGCACGCTTTCCAAGGCGTTGGGATGCGTGGGAGGATTCGTCACCGGACCAGCCGAAATGATTGAAACACTGGTACAGAAAGCCCGCAGCCTTATTTACACAACCGCCATGCCCGCCGCCTGCAGCGCTGCGGCCCTTGCGGCCCTGAACATTGCAAAAAGTGAGCCAAATCGCCGGTTGCGTGTCATGGCTGCGGCGATGCGCGTCAAAGCGGTTCTGGAAACGATGGGATACAATTGCGGTCAGTCCTCTACGCCCATAATTCCCGTCATACTTGGTCGCGCGGAAACCGCGATTGCCGCGACTGAATGGCTTAAAACCCGTGGAATTTTTGTGCCCGCCATCCGACCGCCCACCGTGCCGCCGAACAGCGCTCGGCTGCGCATCAGTCTGATGGCCACACACACCGACGAAGATATTGATCAGCTTTTACGCGAAATGAAATCCATGCGGGACCAACCTTTTTTGAACATGGTGCCTATAATTTAGTGATGATGAACGACCAGACAACGTCGCCACCTCCATCCACCGCAGGCATTCACCACGTGACGGCAATTTGCGGCGATGCGCAACAGAATATCAACTTTTTCAGCGGTGTTCTGGGACTGCGACTGGTAAAGGTGACGGTGAATTTTGATGATCCATCCAGTTATCACCTTTATTATGGCGACGCCCGCGGCACGCCGGGAACAATCCTGACATTCTTTGTATGGCCGGGGGTATCGCCGGTTATTTCTCCGGCAGCCATCGCCGGTGTTCAATTCTCCATTCCCCATAACGCGACGGATTTCTGGTTGAGGCGTCTGGCCGGGACGCAAACCCCCTGCCGACCCATGACTTCGGTGGACGGACGAATGGGTTTGGAGGTAACCGGTCCCGATGGCATTCCCCTGGAGCTTTTGTGCGAGGATCAACCGCCATCCGCCATTCCGTCCGGCGGGCCGCCGCCGGACCATGCCGCCATATCTCGAATCACCGGGGTGACACTGGCCAGTCGCCGAGTGCCGGAATCAGCGTTTTTGTTTTCGTCCGAACTCGGACTCCGTGCCCAGGAGATTGCGGCAACCGATTCGCACCCGGCCGCGATTGCATTGTTTGTGCCCGGTGCCAAGGTTCCGTGTGTGATTATCCAGGAACGAAGCCGATTGGCCGCCGGGCATTTTTCGCCGGGTAAGATTCATCATGTCGCATTTCGCGCCCACGATGCCATCCAGCAGAAAATGTTCCAACAGGGCCTTGCCGCGGCAAAATATCGGCCAACGGAAATAGCAGAGCGGTTTTATTTCCAATCCATTTATTTTATGGAACCGGGTGGAGCGGTTTGCGAGATTGCCACAGACGGTCCGGGATTTGCCGTGGATGAACCTGAAGGCGAGCTGGGCGGTGCACTCAAACTTCCACCATGGCTGGAAACCCGGCGAAGCGAAATTGAACGAGCGTTGCCGCCGTTGAAACTTCACCCTGTCACGGATGTTTCAAACTATCTCCGATAACCCTCTTTCAATCATCAGACAAAAACCGGACAAACGGATATAATTCCCGCGTTTCAAAAATTCGACGGCCGTAGCGGCTGACGGAATGGAACCAGGAGTTTCAAATGGCCACCACAACAGAATTCACAGTCGGCATTATGCAGATGCGCTGCACCGCCAACGGGCGGGATAATAGAGAACGGGCGGCCACCATGATCCGTCAGGCCGCCGGCCAGGGGGCACAGGTAATCTGTACTCAGGAACTATTCTGCAGTGAATATTTCTGCCAGCGGGAGGCCACCGAATTTTTCGATCTGGCGGAAGAAATTCCCGGCCCAAGCACGGAATTATTTGGTCGGCTGGCCAGGGAACTTGGCGTTGTCATTGTGGTGTCGCTGTTTGAACGTCGCGCCGCCGGGCTGTATCACAATACCGCCGCGGTGCTGGATGCCGATGGCTCTCTGCTGGGCATTTATCGGAAAATGCACATTCCGGATGACCCGCTGTTCTACGAAAAATATTATTTTACCCCCGGAGATACCGGCTTTAAAGCGTTTGATACCCGATTCGGCCGCATTGGCGTGCTGATTTGCTGGGATCAATGGTTCCCCGAAGCCGCCCGCCTTACCGCCCTTCAGGATGTCAGCCTGCTGTTTTATCCGACGGCTATTGGCTGGCACCCTTCTGAAAAAGACAAATTCGGCGACGCCCAGGTGGATGCCTGGCAAACCATTCAGAGGTCGCACGCAATCGCCAATGGCGTCTATGTGGCCTCCGCCAACAGAATCGGACATGAAGGGCCAAAGGATGGTGGACTGGAATTTTTTGGCAACTCATTTATTGCCGACCCATTTGGAAGATTCCTGGCCAGAGGATCGGTTGATAAACAGGAAATTCTGACTGCGGTCATTGATCCGCGTCATCTGGAAACAGTCAGGCGAAACTGGCCTTTCTTGCGTGATCGGCGGGTGGACGCCTACGGCCCGATCCTTAACCGGTTTAATTCCCGGTAAGTCCTGTTTTAGTCGCGGATTCGTTTTAACCATGCACCAGCCAAAGAGTCTTTTATGACCAAAACGCCCCTGACGCCACCACGCCCGCTGCCACAAGAATTGGGATATGCCATGCCGCCCGAATGGGACAGGCACGATGCCACCTGGCTGGCCTGGCCGCACCATGAACCGGACTGGCCGGGAAAATTCGGGCCGGTTCCCTGGATATTTGCCGATATTGTGCGGCACATAGCCTCCGCCGAACACGTACATTTGCTGGTACAATCGGCCGCGGAAAAGCGGGCCGTAACCGGCATTTTGAATAAATCCGCCGTGAAGCTGTCGAGCGTCACCTTTCATATCCAGAAGACCGATCGGATATGGACACGCGATTCGGGGCCGATTTTCGTACGCCGCGCCCGTGGCAAACATTCGCTGGCCGCCGTCGGATGGCAGTTTAATGGTTGGGCGAAATATCCCAATTACCACATGGATGAACGGCTGCCGACACTGGCGGCAAAAGCCAATGGCATTCCGCTTTGGCAACCCGTTGAAAAGGATCGGAAAGGAAAAAATTGCCGGCTGGTTCTGGAGGGCGGCAGCATTGATGTCAACGGGGCCGGATGCGTGCTGACCACCGAAGAATGTCTCCTGTCGCGCGTGCAGCAGCGAAACCCCGGCTTCACGCGGGATATGGTGGAGAAATTCCTGGCGAATTATTTGGGCATCCAGAAAGTGCTCTGGCTGGGCCGCGGAATTGCCGGAGATGACACCCACGGCCATATAGATGATACCGCCCGTTTCGCAGCCCCGGACCTGATTCTGGCCTGCACGGAACCCAACCGCCGCGACCCCAACCACCGGCCGCTGCGGGAAAATTTTCGTCGGCTGACCGCCATGCGCGACGCAAAGGGCAACCAGTTCGGCATTGCGGAACTGCCCATGCCCGCGCCGGTCATATTTGACGGGCAACGGTTGCCCGCCAGTTACGCTAATTTTTATATCTGCAATGCGGGCGTGCTGGTTCCGGTGTTTAATGACCCGGCGGACCTGATAGCCCTTAAGGTTATTGAACAGGCTTTTCGGCCACGGGCCATTATCCCGATTTACTGCCGTGACTTGGTTTGGGGGCTTGGCACGATACACTGTATGACACAGCAGCAGCCTGCGGCGCGCCGGCATCGCGGATAACCCGCGGATGGGTCAAACACGGTTGCTATCCGGTGCCATCCGGCAGGGACCGATTCAACAGAGGCGTTTTAACAGGAGCCATCATGCGAATTCTGGTGACAGGCGGTGCGGGGTTTATTGGATCCAACCTTGCCAGACATCTGGCCGCGGTGGGCCATCAGGTGACCATTCTGGATAATTTTTCATCCGGAGATTTTCGCAACCTTGTCAAATTCACCGGCGAGGTTATTTCCGGCGGATGCACGGCTAAACCAGCCGACCGTTTCGATATTATTTTCCACCAGGCTTCCATTACCGATACCACCGTCACCGACCAACTCCACATGATGCAGAACAATGTGGAAGGATTCCGCAACGTTCTTACCTGGGCGGCGGATTATGGTGCCCGCGTGGTGTGGGCGTCTTCCGCGGCGGTTTATGGCAACCTGCCGGCCCCGATGCGCGAAAATATGGAACCCCAGCCCTTGAACGTCTACGGCTATTCCAAATTGGCTATGGAACATCTGGCCGCGCGGTGGCATGCCGAAACGCGCCTGCCAATTATTGGCCTGCGCTATTTCAATGTCTATGGCCCGGGTGAGCGTCATAAGGGAAAATTCGCATCCATGATCCACCAACTGGCCCAGCAGATGAAAGCGGGGAAACGACCGCGAATTTTCCGGGATGGCACGCAGAAGCGGGATTTTGTCTGGATTGGGGATGTCATAAATGCCAACCTTAAGGCGATGAATACCGACACCCATGGCGTATTTAATGTAGGCAGCGGCGAATCGGAATCATTCAATGCCATCATCGCCGCACTTAATTCGGTTCTGCACACGCGGCTCGAACCGGATTACATTGAAAATCCGTACAGCTTTTTCCAACTGCACACGGAAGCGGATATATCGCGCACCCGCGAGGTCCTTGGCTACGCGCCCACCAGCGGTCTTTTGGATGGAATACGGGCCTATCACGCATCTAACCAACTGTAATCTTGTGCACGTGACCCGCACGCATGCACGAGCCGATGCAACGACCCGCGCATTCCGCCCGGCAGTGTACGGGGGACGCAGGGAAATAAAGGAAACCAGAAAAGGACGCCGGTATTGCCGACTTGTATTGCATATCCGATCGTATCCGCAGGCGTTAATCCGTGGGTGCCGGCCGTTGCCGCCACCGTGGGCGTGGCGGCAACATTCGGGTATGGCGTACTTTGCAACACCAGCCCGCTTTTTGCACCGGTAATAAGCCGGATTCCGACCGCCGCGGCATTGGCACTTACTTTTGATGACGGGCCGACCGCACAATTCACCGCACCTGTTCTGGATATTCTGGACCGCTTTTCCGCCAGAGCGACATTCTTTTTAATTGGCGAAAATGTGGAACGGGAAAAATCGCTGGCCAAAGAAATTGCGGATCGCGGCCATACCATTGGAAATCACACCTTCCATCATCATCACAGTGGAACCATGCGCGGAACAGCGTATTGGCTGAACCAGTTGACGCGAACAGGCGACGCTATTTTTGCCGCCACAGGAAAACGTCCCGCTTTATTTCGCGCCCCGATGGGATTTAAAACGCCCGCCCAGGCGCGGGCGGTGCGCACCCTGGGCATGACCTATATCGGCTGGCGGCAGCGCGGCTTTGACACACTTTCCATTCCATCGGGCACCCTTGCAACCTATATCAACCGCCGAATGCGTCCCGGTCACATTGTGACCCTGCATGACGGGCTGGAACCGGCACGGCGCCATTTATCCCAGCAGCGCACGGTTGAGGCGCTACCCCTGATTCTTGAACACATTGCCGCCACGAATTTGCGCAGCGTGTCTCTGCAGGAGGCTCTGGCATTTCCCACCTGCCAAATCACCACGACCCGGTAACAATGCATCCACGCGACCGACAGCGTCGCTTAGATGGAGCACGGCGAATCGGGCTGCGGCCCAATAAATCAGGCGAGAGTAGAGCGGGTAAACAGGTGAGACAATTTGGTTGCAGCATAAT
>JAJZEY010000567.1 GCA_021805585.1 Planctomycetota bacterium | reverse complement strand
GCCGCTCGTTTGTCCTATCCTTATGATGTACTCTACTTTCTACTCTCTCCAAGCTCCTGCGCTGCGTTGCCGCGGCAACGCTTTTCCCTTCCCGATAAAAACGGGCACACCTGAACGTCAAGGGGTCCGGCCAGTGCGATTGACATTTTCGGCTGTTGGCGTGTATCATCCTGACCGGTGTTTCCACCAGGGAGTCTCATTTATGACCTTATGGTCCGATTTTGTTTCCAATGAAAGCCATATCATCAACAAATGGACGCATTATTTCCCGGCGTATGAAAAGCACTTTCAGCGGTATGTCAACCGCCCGATGGTGTTCTGGGAAATCGGATGTGGCAAAGGCGGGTCACTGCAAATGTGGAAGAAGTACTTCGGCCCGCTCGCACAGATCGTCGGATTTGATATTCGACCTGAATGTGCAAATTATGCGGAAAATCAGATTGCCATCCGAATTGGGGACCAATCAGACGCAGCCTTTCTTCAAAAGGCCTTGGACGAATTTGGAACGCCGGACGTTGTCCTTGATGATGGCAGTCACATTATGTCGCATGTGGTGGCGACTTTTCGCTACCTCTACCCGCGAATCGACCGCGCCGGGGTTTATATGGTTGAGGACCTGCATACCGCCTATTGGGCGGATGGCTTTGAGGGCGGCCTCAAGAAACCGGGAACTTTCATTGAACTTTGCAAAGATCTCATCGACGAACTGAACGCGGAGCACACCAAAGGTGCGTTGGAACCGACCTCATTTACCAAATCAACACTGTCCATGCATTTTTATGACAGTATCGTAGCCTTCGAAAAAGGCCCGCACGCCAAGCCGTTTAACGCGGTAACCGGACAGGACCCTTTCGCTATTGGCGTGGTCAAATCAGTGGCTCGAGCAGCCGGCCTGATCCACGACCGAAATGATCCATAACCAGCCCGCGAATACCCGATCCACACCCCGGAACGCGGCCTGCTGGACATAACCCCGCACGGAGGCGTAGCCGTGGTCATGCTGCGCCGGAAAAAAATACCGCTTTACAATTTATATGAATGGTTACAGTCTGATGCCTGGTTTAATTCGCCGGCGCGAAACTCAACGGCTGACCCACCGTGCCGCTAACCCATACGCCCGTACGCCCGGCGGTGCGGATGGTTTCATTGCCGGGCCAAACCCGAATGGCCAGGGTACCCGGCGGCACCGTGACACGGTATAGAACAGTACCGTCGGAGGTAACCCGCCCGGCCACCAACAATGGACTGTTCCAGGAAACTGAAGGCGGAGCGGCCGGAGTGGCCGGTAGAATTGGCCCGCCGGGGGTTGGCCCAAGCCTCTGATTTAGAACCGCCAGGCAGTCGTTAAGCAGGGTATCATCCGGCGGAGTCGCCATGGGTTTCTGGTTCGGGTCCCAGGCGCGCGGATTCCAGTACAGAAATTGATTCACGCCGCGCAGCGCAAGCTGGTCAATTAATTCCTTGTAATAACCGGGCGCGAATGCAAAACTCGCGTAACCGGGATAGCCGACCCATGGAACAATCGGAATACCGCTGGTTTGCTGAATAGCCTGAAGGTAAATCATTTCGTAACGAAGAACGGCAAACGGATTTGAACCGCATGCTTGGCCGCCGATGTTCATGCCGGCCAACTGGCCAATATCGCCGTAAAATGCCGGGCTTTGTGCATTGCCAAACACCTGATTCGAGGGTTGAAAATGGCCGTTGATATCCGGTGCCACATGATTGCCCAGCATGGCCAGGCCGCCAAAATTACTGGCGGACATACCGGGAAACGCATCGGCTGCGGGCAGAAAATAAGCCTGATTCAGCGCGGCGGCCACCTGGGAACCGACCCATTGGTTCCACATTCGGCGGGCCGTTCCAGGCTGAAAAATCCGGGCGATATCCGCGAATCCGAGCTGCTGTGTCATTTGCGGGAAGCGCGGGTCATGGCTGATGGCGGCGGCATTTTGCCGGGTAATCTGCCAACAAGAAAGACCCGCTTCGTAATCCAGCACCAGATAATTCAGCCGCCCGCCCGCAGCGCGATACCCCTGAAAAAAACGTTCTAACCGCTGCGCAATCTGGCCGGCACCGGCCGAAAGCCATGGACTGGGAAATGCCGTACCACCCGATGTGCCGCGGCAGGCGTTGGCCGGATTGGTCAGCAACGACCCACCCGCGTTCCACAAAAACAGCGCAACTTTCCCGGGCGGAAGCTGGGCGGTTTTAGCGGCGATGGCGGCCGGATTGCCATAATCCCTGCGTCGCACCCAAACCATCGGAAATAAAAATGCGTCGCGGGTTTCCGGCGCGGTCCAGCACCATGCCCAGATCGCCGGGCCGCCAGTTTGCCGGGACGATGCGGTAACCGCCAAAGTCGGCGCGGCGGCAGGCATCGGTTTGCTTATCAGCCACATCGGATAGCTTGGCAGAAAACTGGTGTTTTCAACCACGGGCTGCGGCGCAGCACCGGTCGGCGGAATCAAATAGCCACAGCCGCCAAGACAGGCCAAAGCAAGCCAGCCGCAGACCCGTGCAGCGACCGATCGAATGTTTGATTTTTTGTTTGGATGTGCCATACCAAAACGATCCGCGACAGGTCCGAGTCCGGATCGTGGCCGCTGGATTCACGACCGCGCCTGGACCCTATGCCTGATTATAGTCTGGGTCACCGCCGGCGCGGCAAATTGGGTGTGGCGCATATGCCCAAGACCGGACAGACAGCCTGCCGGGCACACCGCGGTGCGGGCACCGTTGCCCAGCGGTTTTGGCATTGTGGCCTCCAGCGCGATATAGTCTGCGGTTTAGCGCCGCCCCGCACGTGATGCGGCCGCGCGTACAATGAAAAAAGGCCCTGGATTTGATAAAGGTTCACACAATGGCTACAGGAACTCATGCGGATTTTGACCTTCTGGTAATTGGCTCCGGCCCCGGCGGCTATGTGGCCGCGATTCGGGCCGCGCAACTGGGCATGCGCGTAGCCTGTGTGGAAAAAGAGCCAAAACTTGGTGGCACCTGCCTGCGGGTCGGGTGTATTCCCAGCAAAACCCTGCTGGAAGCCACCGAAAAATATTTTCTCGCCCGCGAACAATTCAGCCACCTCGGCATTCAATGCGAAAAAGTGACCATGGACCTGCCCACGCTCATGGCCCGTAAAAATAAGGTGGTCGATAGCCTGGCCACAGGCATCGGCGGGTTGTTCAAAAAAAATAAAATTACCCGCTGCAACGGCACCGCCGGCTTCACCACCCCGACAACCGTTAAAATCGCCTCTGCCGATGGCGAACAAGTCGTTTCCGCACGGCGCTTTCTCATTGCCACCGGCAGTGAACCAATCGCTCTTCCCAACATTCCCTTTGACGGCAATCGCGTGATCAGTTCCGACCAGGCGATCGCCCTTTCCGCAGTGCCAAAAAAGCTGGTGGTGATCGGGGCCGGCGCGATCGGGCTGGAACTTTCCTCCGTCTGGCGACGCCTGGGCGCGGAGGTAACCGTGCTGGAAATTCATCACACCACACTGCCCGGATCTGATGACGAAATGGGCCGCCTCATGGAACGGTCGCTCAAGGCACAGGGTATTGCATTCATATTTGACTCCGTTGCCGGCGGCGTCAAAGAGGAAAATGGCCAGCTCACGGTTTCCTATAAATCCAAAGACGCCAAACCCGACCAGGCCGCCCGGAACCTTACCGCAGACCTTGTACTGGTGGCCGTGGGCCGCCGGGCCTACACGGCCGGGCTGGACCTGGCCAAAGCGGGCGTGGCGACCGATATCCGCGGGCGTATTACCGTCGGCAAACAGTGGGAAACTTCCGTGCCCCATATTTATGCCATTGGCGATGTCATTGTCGGGCCAATGCTGGCCCATAAGGCCGAAGACGAAGGCGTAGCCGCCGTGGAACGCATGGCCGGCCTGGCGGGTCATGTGAATTATGACACCATTCCATTTGTGGTCTATACCGCACCGGAACTCGCGTGGGTCGGCAAAACGGAAGAGGAACTGAAGGCGGCCAATATCGTGTACAAAATCGGAAAATTCCGGTTCTCCGCCAATTCCCGCGCCCTGTGCATGGATGAAACCCAGGGACTGGTAAAAATTCTTGCCGACGCGCATACCGATATGGTGCTGGGCGTGCACATCTTGGGCGCGCAAGCCTCCAGTCTTGTTGCCGAAGCCGTCATGGCTATGGAACTTGGTGCCAGCAGTGAAGATATTGCCCGCACGTGCCATGCCCACCCGACACTGTCCGAAGCGATTCGCGAAGCGGCTTTAGCGGTGGATGGCCGCACCATTAATTCTTAGAAAACGGCAAAGCCACGGGCGGCCTCCGGCTTGAGGCAACGGCACACTGGTTTTGACACGCGCCCCGAAATGGGGTCTGCCAATTATTCCGGCGTGGTGCGGTTTTTTGTCTTCACAGCCCGCATTTTTTTACGCCAACGCCACTTCATGTAATCCAGCATGGCCTGACGCCCGATTTATTGGCAGCCCCCCCCGAAATGTTCCGGTTTGACAGACCACAGCCGCAGGTCTATTGTTTAGACCATCGGATAAGCATCTGTCGGAAGTCACTTTTTGGGGGTTGGTATTTATGAATCTTATGAACGGCACCATGGCCTGGCTTATGGGTTTATCGCTCAACCGGTTGCCATTACCCCTTGCCGCAGACAGTATCGGCAGCATCCTGCTGCTGGCGGTTCTGGCGGTGGTGGTCATCGTATTTATTCTGATTTTCGTCACTATCGCCAAGGTTTTCGGCCTGTGGATTCAGGCGCTTTCCGCCGGGGCGGATATCAGCATTTTCACCCTCATCGGCATGCGGTTCCGACCGGTGGATGCGGCGGTTATTGTCAAGGCTAAAATCACGCTCACTCAGGCCGGCATCAGCATTGAAACCAAGCAGCTTGAATCGCATTACATGTCCCAGGGCCGCGTGCCCAATGTGGTCCGCGCCATGATCGCCGCGCACCGCGCCGCCATCGACCTGCCATGGGACCAGGCCGCCGCCATTGATCTGGCCGGACGCGACGTATTGGACGCGGTGCAAACCAGCGTTAACCCCCGCGTTATTGATGTACCCAACGCCAACAGCGGTGCCCAGACCCATGATGGCGTCGCCAAAGATGGCATTCAGTTGCGCGTCAAGGCGCGCGTTACCGTGCGAACCAACATGCGCCAGCTTGTCAGCGGTGCCGGAGAGGAAACCATTGTCGCCCGTGTCGGCCAGGGCATTGTGGCGGCCATCGGCTCCGCGGAAACTTACAAACATGTGCTGGAACGCCCGGACATGATCAGCCGCGCCGTTTTGGCCAACGGCCTGGACGCCGGCACCTCTTTTCAGATTCTTTCCATTGATATTGCCGATGTGGATGTCAGCGAAAATGTCGGCGCAAAACTCCAGATTGTGCAAGCCGAAGCCGCCAAGCAGCTTGCCCAGGCCGAAGCGGAAAAACGTCGCGCACTGGCGGTGGCGCTGGATCAGGAAAACCGCGCACTGGCCCAGTTCAACCGAGCCAAACTCATTGAAGCCGAAGCGCAAATCCCCCTGGCAATGGCCGAAGCATTCCGCAGCGGAAATCTTGGAATTATGGATTATTATAAAATGAAGAATATTCAGGCCGATACCCAAATGCGCGAATCGATCGGCGGTGGAACCGGCGCATCCGATAAGCCGGCCACTGAATCGCAATAATCGCAATCATCATAAGGATCATGATAATCATGATTTCTGGAACCCTCATCCACCACCCCGGTGGTTGAATTGTCTGGATGAATTAAAAAGATC
>JAJZEY010000611.1 GCA_021805585.1 Planctomycetota bacterium | reverse complement strand
AAAAGCGCTGCCTATGGCACCAATCACCATCAGCAGGGCTTCAAGACCATAGACGCTTTTGCGACCGATTTTGTCGGCGACAAATCCAAAGAAAAATGCGCCCACAAATGTAGCCGCCAGTGATGCGGATGCCACCAATCCAAGCTGCCACGGTTTGGCATGCCATTCCGCCTGGGCCAGGGCCAGCGCCGTACCGATAACGGTCAGGTCGTAGGCGGAGGTGAAAAATCCCATTCCGGCGGTAATAATGGCGCGCAGGTGAAAGCCGCTGAACTTTACTTCGTTCAGTGCCTCGGATACCTCGCGAGCGTGCAATTCGTTGTTCACCGCGGCAGCCATACAAGACTCCTTTTTCCTGGGTCATAAGCTTCGGGGCATACCTGCCCGGCGTATCAAACGATACGGGAAGCCGAACACTTCGTTTCCATGTTTAATGATAGGGAGAGCGAATGTTGTAATTGTGTGCATATTGTTAAGATTGCGCTAAGTTTAAGTGCCGACAATGAGAGCATAACCAATTATAAAACAACCACTTATGTCAGTTTTCGCGATTACGGATTGCATTGATCCTGTTATTTTCGGTGATATTCATGAGCCGCGATAAGAAGACGCGCGTAAGGATGACGACGAACCAGGCGTTGCCAGCCGATGCGGCGGATGATTCCTTTGATAAGCGATTTATTCATGTGTAGAATACACACAATGAACAGCCGCAAAATTATTCGCCGGTTACGTGACGATGGCTGATGGTTATCCCGAACCAAGGGCAGTCATCATCAGTTCAAACACGCAACTAAACCGGGCGTGGAAACGGTACCGCATCCCAAAAAGGGATTTTCCCATCGGCACCTTGAAGAATATTTTCAAGCAGGCAGGCTGGAGTTAAGTTATGGGCAATAGGACATATGCGATTGTCATTCATAAAGACAAGAACAGCGATTACGGGGTTACCGTTCCCGATTTGCCCGGATGCTTTAGCGCCGGCGCATCGCCGGATGAAGCTTTAACCATGGCAAAAGAGGCTATTGAATTGCATCTTGAAACGCTGATAGAAGATGGCCAGACGATTCCCGCGCCACAGACGATTGAGGTCCATCGGAAAAAACGCCAATTTTCCGGCGGCATCTGGGCGATGGTATCGGTCAATCAGGGCAGTCTGCGACTGAATGCCAGAAGAATCAATATCACCATGCCGCGGCGCATTTTGGATGCCGTGGATGCGGCCGCCGCCGTCGGCCATGAAACACGGTCCGGCTTCATTGCCAAAGCCGCAACGGTTTATTTGAAATCCGTGCGACGGGAAGCGTGCTGATGATTCCTGTGGCGCGGCGCATTTTAGCGTCGTTCCCGAATTCCCCGTATGGAACAGCCGGCCGTGATCCGTTCAAGCACTTTGTGCCACGGATATTACCAGCCGCTATTCCAGGCCAGCCTCGGCCAATGCGACCGCCTTTAAAAGACCGGCGGCTTTGTTAAGCGTTTCCTGATATTCACTGGCCGGGACGCTGTCGGCCACCAGGCCGGCCCCCGCTTGCAGCCAGACCTGATGGGTATGGTCGGGAGCCGACGTGACCACCATTGTTCGCAATGCAATACATGTATCCATATTTCCGGCGTAATCCATATAGCCGACGGCACCGCCATACGGCCCGCGGCGGTCCGGTTCAAGTTCATCAATAATCTGCATGGCGCGGATTTTCGGCGCGCCGCTGACAGTGCCGACCGGAAGCGTCATGCGAAGCGCGTCAAAACAGGTTTTATCCGCGGCCAGCTCGCCCGTTACATGGGTGGTAATGTGCATGACATGGCTATAGCGTTCCACCGTAAGCGGTTCGGTGACTTTTACCGAACCCGGCTGGCTGACCCGGCCGACATCGTTGCGGCCAAGATCCACAAGCATCACATGTTCCGCGAGTTCCTTGGGATCCGCGAGCAGCTCCTTTTGAAGTTCGGCGTCTTCCTGCGGCGTGGCACCGCGCCGGCGCGTGCCGGCAAGCGGCCGACTGGTAATGACCCGATCCTGAACGCGGCACATGATTTCCGGCGAAGAACCGACCAGTGTGCAGTCCGGCGCGGCCAGGTAAAACATGAACGGCGATGGATTGACCATGCGCAAAGCCCGATAAATATCAAATGGTGCCGCCTGCGTGCTTACCCGCAGGCACTGAGAAAGCACCACCTGAAAAATATCGCCGGCCTTGATATATTCCTTGGCCGCATCCACGGCTTTTTCAAAACCTTCCCGCGTAAAATTGCTTTGAAACGCCGGACGTGATTCGGCAGCCAGATTCACCATGCCAATGCGTTCGGGCAGCGGAGAGCCGAGGGTTTGAATGACCCGCGCAATCCGGTCCAGCGCCGCATCGTAATCCGCGCGTATCGGCTGGTCTTTCACATGAATGTCCGCCACCACCAGAATGGTTTTCTGAACATGGTCAAAAATGACCAAGTCGTCATAAATACCAAAAAGCAAATCGGGCAGGTTTCGCCGGTCCGGTGGTGGAGAGGCCAGCTTTTCCGGTTCCAGGTACCGCACGGAATCGTAGGCGGCGTAGCCGACCGCCCCGCCGGTGAATGCGGGCAGGCCGGGCACCGCCACGGCCCGGGCCGGTCCTAAAATTTCCGCAAGGTCTTTCAAAGGGTCGGAAGCGTCATAGGCGCGCGGTTTAAGGTCCGAATCGGGCGCGGGTTCAACGGTCATGCGATGGCCCGTTGCACGAACAACCAGCCGCGGATTCGCCCCCAGAAACGAATAACGGGCGATGCGTTCGCCACCGACGACGGATTCCAGCAGAAAAGAATAGGGCGAATGCCGGGCAAGGCGTTCATAGGCGGTAACCGGCGTCAGGTAGTCTCCCATCAGTGTAATGTGAACGGGAAAAACCGAATGGGGACGGGCCAGATTCTGAAATTCCGCCCAGGAAGGGCGGGCAATGGGCGTAAGTTTGTCGCGCAAGCGGGAACTCCTGACAAATAACCGTGGTAATTGTAATGGCTAACCGCAATGCCCCACAAATGATTCCCGCACCGCACGGCGTGAATTATCCCTTGAACCACCCTTCCTGAAGAACCAGCGCGACATTCAGCACCATCTGTTCGTTGCTCAGGTGTTCCAGATTTTCCGCCAGCTCCCCAATGCCAAGGCGATTGCGAAGATAGGCCGCGGTATCAGAAAAAAGACTCTCACGCGTGCCCACATCCAGACTGTCCCGACGCATGGACAGGTCCATGACCAGGTCCCGGTCCAGGCGATCCAGCCGATTGATAATGCGGCTGCGCATCGCGGGGTCCGCCTGAAAGCTGTTATGCCGCGCTTGCTGACGGGTGATCGCTTTGGGCAGCGTCACGCACCGATCGCGGATGACAATGGTATTGGCGGCGAAATCTCCCAGGCGGCGGTGGCAAGGATCAAGAAATGCCGTCGCGCCGCCTAGAAACATGAACGAGGGTAGAAAATCGACCGGGCGCAGCAGATTGCGGATAAGGATATCCACGAAGGCCAGCCTTCCACCCGACGCGCTGGCCACGCGCAGTCCCATGATTTTTTTCCCCGGTGATCGACCCGCCATGAACCGTTCACAGAATATAAAATAGCCCACAAAAATGAGAAATTCGGCAATAAACAAAATGCCCACCATAAACCATGGCGAGACATCCGCCATAGCCAGCAGGCCCAGAAGCATGATCAGACCCCAGCCGACGGCAATCATCAGGGTGAACATGACCACCATATCCATCGCCCAGGCCAGGGCGCGGGCCACCAGGCCGGCAAGCTGGTAACTTAGCACAACTTGTTCGGGAGTGGTAAGCCGATAGCGGAGCATGGCGGATTTCCTTCAGATGCCGGGGGAAGCATTGTTATGCACCCAGATAAATCACGCGCGTTCCGGCAATTCGATCGTGCAGGGTGCGCTGCATCTGTGAGTCGCTGAGTCCTAAAATAATTTCGGCCAGAAACCAGCCAAACACTGCGAAGCTCATTATTGCATTCACGATTACGAACGCACTCAGCGATAGAAAGCTGGAAAAAAGGATAACCCCCAACGCCACAAGAAGGTTGGGACCAAGATAGGCCAGCGCGCGTATCCAGGCCGTTCGGGTGGAAATTGGGGTGCCGTCCAGATTAACCACGCGCAGTTTTCCGACCTTTTTGCCAACGGTTTGACCATTTCGCGAGTGTAATAGCGCAAAATAAACAATAAAGCCGATTGTCATAACCAACGAAAACAGTCCGCTGAACATAAAGTAGAAGTAGCGCGCGTGCTGTTGATTAGAGGCGAGTTGATTCGGCGAGCCTAGGATTAAACTCCCGAAGAAAATGAATTCTAAAATAAACATCGGAATCATGAGTATCAAATCATCCAGGAATATGCATCCGAAGCGGCGCAACACACTGGGTCGCCCCGCCACCAATGTGGGTGATTCCCCGGCCATTATGCGGTCCAGCAGAATCTGCTTTCCCTCCGCACAAACCAGTTGGCCCTGAAAACTCACCAGCTCGTCCGTCGGATGCCAGGTACCGGTGACGGTGCATTGCGCCATGGGTGTGCCCGACGATGGGTCCGCTCCCGGTGCCGGCGGTGGAGGCCATTGGCTCATACATTTTCCTTTCTCTTCAAATTGTTGAATGCGTGATTGGTGCCGAGCATTTTAACGCGGAATACGGGCTTTGCCTACCAGTACCTTGCCCAAGGTAACACGGGCATGCCTGCCTGTGCTTTAACCACAGACAAGAATGTCTGTGTCACCAAGCCAAAACGGCCAGACCCGATTTCGGGTTGCAAAAATCCACTTTGGACGCGGGCGGGGTTTTATGCTAATATGCCGCTTCTGTTGCAGCGCTAGTAGCTCAATTGGATAGAGCGTTGGCCTCCGAAGCCAAAGGTTGTGGGTTCGACTCCCGCCTGGCGCAGTGAATTCTCCGGACCGCCGCTGACAAGATCCGTCGGGTGCCGCCAAACTTCTTTATTTTCAATGGTTTGCGAACTTTTTGTCAAGATCCGTCCGGAAGCGTCGACGACCGTCAGGGCCGCATTTTGGGCCGGAAATGGGCCCCTTTTTGGGCCGCCCGCCGCCATTGCCGCGGCAACGCAGAGCAGGAGTTTGGAGAGTAGAAAGTTGAGCACATAAGGCTGAGGCCAAATAGCGGCTGTCGCCGAAACATTGCGGCACATCCTGCGGTCTACTTTCAACTCTCAACGTTCATCGCGAAAAAACAGGTGGACCTCGCAGCACTCTCCATCGCACAGGTACGGGCATCTTGCCCGCTGTGTGGCTTGCGGGCCTGCATAGGCTATATCCGCGGTTACTTGGCTTCCAGCCAGTTGTCGGCCCAGCCAATTTCCACCTTCAGTGGAACGGATAAGGCAATGGCATTTTCCATTTCCCGGCGCACGACGGCGGAATTTCGCTCCACGCAATCGCGGCGACATTCAAACACCAATTCATCATGCACCTGCATAATCAGGCGGATTTCATCCTTCTTGCCGGCCAGTGCATGATCGATCTTTACCATGGCCTGTTTAATAAGATCGGCCGCGGAGCCTTGCACCACGGTGTTCACCGCCGCCCGTTGGCCAAACTGCCGCACGGATTGATTGGTGGAATGAATTTCCGGAATATTCCGCCGGCGGCCCAGAATGGTTTTGACAAATCCGTGCAGCATGGCTTGCTGAATGCACTGCCGGGAAAATGCGTCAATTCCGGGAAACCGGGCTTTGTAGGCGTTAATAAACACCTCGGCTTCATGCCGGGGAATTTTTAATACCTGGG
>JAJZEY010000600.1 GCA_021805585.1 Planctomycetota bacterium | reverse complement strand
TCCGCCTTCTGGAAAAATTCCGCCACGCCGCCCATGGGCTGGAATAGTTACGATAATTACGGCGGCAGCGTGACGGAGACTGAGTATCTTGCGAACGCCCGTTTCATGCGCACTCATCTGCGGGAATTCGGCTACCAATACGCCGTAATAGATTATTTGTGGTTTGATCCGCAGCAGGCCCCGCGATCGGTGTGGCAGCGAGGCCCTTTAACCATGGATCACTTTGGCCGACTTCTGCCGGCGGTCAATAAGTTTCCCTCGGCCGGCGAGGAAAATGGATTTGCCCCCCTGTCACGAAAAATCCGGGCGATGGATTTGAAATTCGGGTTTCACATCATGCGCGGAATACCGCGCCGCGCGGTCGCGGCCAACAGCCCGATTGAAGGTTCCAATTTTACGGCGCGCCAGGCGGCCAATACCGCCAGCACGTGTACCTGGAATAACGATATGTTCGGGGTACGCGGCGATACCCCCGCGGGTCAGGCGTATTACAATTCACTGATTCGGCTGTATAAAAAATGGGGTTGCCGGTTCATAAAGGTCGATGACTTGTCGCGTCCCTATCATATCGCTGAAATTCATGCGATTCGACGCGCCCTGAATCGATTCGGCCCGGAAATTGTTTTCAGCACATCTCCGGGTGCAACACCGGTGGCGGAGGGCAAAGATATAATTTTAAACGCCAATATGTGGCGGATTCGTGATGACTTCTGGGATTCATGGGCACCCCTGAACGACATGTTTGATCTGGTGGCGGCCTGGAAGGGATTTGCCGGTCCGGGCCATTGGCCTGATCTGGACATGTTGTGCCTGGGCCGCATCGGCCAGCGCAGTGTGGGCGGCCCGAGATTCACTCATTTCACAAAACATGAACAGCAAACCGTAATGTCTTTTTGGGCGATGGCACCGTCGCCGCTGATGCTGGGGATGGACCTGACCAGAATGGACCCATGGACGCTTTCCCTGATTGCCAACCGGGGCATTCTGGCCATCAATCAGGATGCCGCCGGTGCCCAAGCGATTCGCCGGATACGGCGGGGCTTTATGGAGGCCTGGACCAAACCATTGCATAACGGCGATACCGCGCTGGCAATTTTCAATCGCGGACCGACGGGCGGTGGCAATTCGCGGTTAACTGTTTCCATGCGCGATCTTGGCCTGCCCGCAAGTTGTATGGCGTATGACCTTTGGCGTGGAAAGCTTATCGGGAACAGGGAGACCAATATAAATACCGCGCTTCCGGGACATGCTTCGCGCCTTCTGCGGCTAAGCCCGGCATGAGCCATTAAGCGGCCCAAGGACAGCGGCAATCAGGCGGATTCGGATTACCTTTTTCAGGAGGGACCATGCCAACCAGAAAACTTTTAACCTGCGGAATCGGGGCGGTTTTGACCTTCGCGGCCACCGCCGCCGCGTTTCGCGCCGGATTTTCCGCGGCGGCTGTGGCCCAGACACCGCCGATGGGCTGGGACAGTTACGATTCTTATGGCGCATTTGTGAATCAGCAGGAGGTGGAAGCGGCCGCCAATTATATGGCGGCCAATCTTAAGCAATATGGCTACGACTATATTGTGGTGGATTACGACTGGTCATGGACACAGGCGCAACAAGGCCCGATCGGATCCGGCACCACCGGTTCCGGCTATCTGAATCAGAGTTTTTCAACTTCCAATGGCGTGACGACTGCATCTCCCCCGCTGGAAATGAATTCCAATGGGGAGCTGGTGCCGGATCCCAGCCGCTTTCCTTCGTCCATTAACGCCCAAGGGCAGGAAATTGGATTCAGCGCGCTGGCCAATTATGTGCATAGCCTTGGACTGAAATTCGGCATTCATATTATGCGCGGAATTCCGCGTCAGGCGGTTTTCGCCAATGATCCGATCGCCAATTCCGGTTACACCGCCGACCAGATTGCCAATACCAACAGCACCGCACCCTGGTTAAACCAGATGTACGGACTAAACACCAATAGCAGCGGCACCGCCCTGACCACCGGTGCCCAGGACTACTACAATTCGCTGTTTAAAATGTATGCCAGTTGGGGCGTTGATTATGTAAAAGTCGATGACATGCTAAGCACCACTTACCACGCCGCGGATGTCGCCGGCATTCAACAAGCGGTGGCCAACAGCGGCCGCCCGATGGTGATCAGCCTTTCACCCGGCCCCGCCCCCATATCCCAGGGGACGCAATTGTCCGCGGATGCCAACATGTGGCGGATTGACAACGACATGTGGGACAACTGGGACAATGTCAATCAGATATTTTCCCTGGCAAATCAATGGACGCCCTACCGTTCGACCGGTCATTGGCCGGACGCGGACATGCTGCCGCTGGGGACTTTTATTAATCCTCCCGTTGGAACCGCACGTACCAGTCAACTGACCCGGGATCAGCAGCGCACGGTGATTACGCTCTGGTCAATCATAAAATCGCCGCTGATTTATGGCGGAGATTTGCCCAGTCTGGCGACCGATCCATTCACCACTTCGCTGCTGACCAATTCGGCGGTTATCAATGTGGATCAGAACAGCACGAACAACCATCAGGTGTCGGATAACGGCGTTCAAACAGTGTGGGAAGCCGATGTGGCGAATTCGCCGAATAAATATATCGCGCTGTTTAACCGCTCATCGAACGCCGGCGAAGTCGGAGTGAATTTCGGTGATCTGGGACTTAACGCCAATGGCACTTATGACATTACCGACCTGTGGACGGGTGCGGACCTTGGTAATTTCAGCGCAAATTTTTTCCAAACCTATAACGCATTTGGATCGGGAATTTATCTGATTGCGGTTCCAGAAACATCCGCGATTTGGTTGCTGGCCATGGCTATGGTGCCGGTCATGGTCTTGCGGAAACGCCGCGGGCGGCCAATTCCGCTGAAACTATAAACCGACATTTTGAGGCTTTGTCATGCGAAGAACGTTTACTTTATCCATCTTAATACTGGTGGCAAGCGCTTGGAATGCCAGTCACACCGCGCAGGCCACACCCGTTTTTGTGACCAATTATTCCTTTGAAACGCCGGGTGAACCCGCCGGTTCGGGTGCCTGGTCGTATGGTTCCAATGCTGTGCCGGGCTGGCAACTCGCCTATACGGGCGATATTTTTGGCAATCCGCAATCCGGTACCACGGACGGCGTGCAGGCTTATGCCCCCTACCAGTATCCCGCGATTCCCAACGGCAACCAGGCCCTTTTTGTGAATTATAACGGCGGCCTGAATGGCGTAAGCCAGGATGTTGGTGCCTTAACCGCCATCACCACCTACAACCTGACCGTGTATGTGGGCGAAAGGCTGGATGGACTCGACGGCGGTTACGCCGGAATTTCGCTGCTTAACGGCACAAATTATCAGGGTGCACCGCTGGCATTTGGATATCTGCAGCCGACTTCCATGATACCGGGTCAGTTTCAACCATTGACCATTTCGTATACCTCCGGGGCGGTGGTCAGCGGGGATTTGACCATTTATTTGAATCAATATTTGCAGTCGCCTTCCACCGGCGGAAATTATTCACAGGTCTCATTTGATAATGTCATATTAACCGCAACACCGGTTCCTTCCGGAGCAACCTTTATGCCAGAACCAGGAGGCGCAGCGACACTGCTTGTGGGAGCATGTGCGGCCATGGTCCTGCGGCGTAAGCCCCGCGGGACGACAACAGGATTTTCCGAAAAAAAACGGATGGGATTATGTAACATTTGCCGCGCTGTCACGACTTGATAGGTAAGCGCAATTCTGCGCGAGAGGTTGAAGCTTTGCTGGCGGTTCAGGCGGTCCGTTCCGCCTGTTGGCCGGTGGCTTTTCAGTTGCTTTTTTGACCCGAACCGGCGGAGAACTACAACAGGAGGTGAGCATGACGAGCGTTTGAATTACCGGCTAACCCAGATAATCCGCACTGCTAAGCCCGTGAATCGGCGGTTCTGGCTGCGGAACTTTATCCGGTTGTCGGCGGATCTGACTGTCCTAATTCCGGCTTGGTTGACGGAATGCTGTCGGGGAATCAATGAACCAGGCTGCGGCCTGGGCACACGGAATCGTCCGGAATGGTTCCGGATGAACAAATTAGGTACCTTTTTGGAGAAGCGTTTATGTTGAGTTCAAAAAATATGCTGATCAGCATCATGTCACTGGCGGCGCTGTCCGCTATCGGAACCGCGCATGCAGGCACGAATCTTATCCTGAATCCGTCTTTTGCGGGTAACATCGGTGGCGGTGGTTATACCGAATTGGCGACTACGGGCGGCGGTGGTTTTACTGCGCAAAGTGCCACCAATGACCCCGCCAATTGGGGCGGTAATGTGCCCAATAACACCCAAACTTACTGGTCCGTTGGCATTCAAACCGCAACCGGATCTGGCGGCGCGGGTCTGACCGCAACTGACGTGAACAATAATCCGGTTACGGGCAACGTCGGTTATGCCAACAACACCGGCGATTATCTATTTCAGGATGTGGGCGCATTGCAGGCCAATACCACCTATAGCCTGGTCGTTGGCGTGGGTTCAAAGACGACCGGAGCCGTGGCGACGGCGATGCTTTATAACGGCACCATCACCGGCGTTGACGCCTTGACGACCGCCTCCCCTAACGTGCTGGCATCGGGAAGTTACGTGAGTCCAAGCCCGACGGTGAATTATCTGACAGTTAACTATACCACCGGTGCCACTGTGTCCGGCGACCTGACGGTTATTCTGGGTGAAGACCTGCAGGCCACACCCACCACCACGCCGAGCACCTTTTTGCAATCCAGTTTGTTTAACCCGACCCTGACCGCCACAACGACAGCGACTCCCGAACCCGCCTCGCTAGCGTTGCTGGCGATTGGTTCGCTCGGAGTCTTGGCGATTAAGCGTCGCAAGTGTCAGGCTTGATTCCTCACTTAGAAGGGTCAACCGCCAAGATAAAGCTGGCGGGTTAATATAAGAATCAAATTCCTTTCCTCTGCGCAACAAGACGGTTGCGCAGAGGTTTTTTTTTAGGTCCGCCAAAACTAATTTTACTGAGCGATTGCGATTGGCCAGGGCCCCGGCAAAGGCAAAAAAAACGCCGCCCCGAAAACGGGCGCGGCGTCTGCTTTTAATCATTTAAACCGAAGGGATCAGGCGTTGGCAACCGGATCCGCGGCGGCGGGGGCCGGGGCGGCTTCAGTCACAACGGCCTGTGGCTTTTCAGCGGCGGCGTCATCGGCGGCCTGTTGCGATGTGGTACGACGGCGGCCGGATTTTTCCTGACGTCCTGTGCGCTGCTGGGCTTTGTCCTGTTCTTCTTTGGCGATGCGTCCGGCTTTTCCTTCCAGAATAGAGGCCAGAACTTCTTTCATGATCAGGTCAATGCCGCGCAGGGCATCGTCGTTGGCGGGAATGGCGATATCCACCAGGTCCGGATCGCTATCGGTATCAATAATGGCAACGACGGGAATGCCGAGCTTGCGGGCTTCGGCGATCGCGATAACTTCGCGCCGCACGTCCACCACAAACAGTGCGCCAGGCAGCCGTTCCATATTGCGGATGCCGGCAAGATTGCGAAGTATCTTGCGGTATTCCCGCTTCAGGCTGGATTCCATTTTCTTGGAGTAGCTTTTGTTTACATCCGGCGAGTTAAGCACGCGTTCGAGTTCCTCCAGCCGCTGGAGCCGGGAACGGATCGTCCGGAAGTTGGTCAGCGTGCCGCCCAGCCACCGCTCGGTTACAACCGGCATACCGGCTTGCTTGCCGATATCGTCAATGACCGCGCGGGCCTGCCGCTTCGTTCCGACAAACAGCACATCCCGGCCGCCGGCAACCAGCCGCCCGAGGAAAC
>JAJZEY010000494.1 GCA_021805585.1 Planctomycetota bacterium | reverse complement strand
GTGCTTTCATGTCCGCTCTTGATCCGTATTTTGAGGCATCCCCTCTTTTTTATCACCACTGGGCCGTTCCTTCCCAATTTACGGGCAACGTTCCGAATGGAGGCTTGCGGTAAATGACATTAAGGCCATAAACCGCTCCGTCACCCGCAGATTCATGCGGAGTGCTCCACCAGCCGAACCCTGTCGATTCAGCGTTCACGGGATACTATAATATGTCAGATGAACGCGGTAACTTTTTCGCGGTCTATTCGTTTAACCAGAAGAAGTGTTGCACGAGTTTTGATGTTGTATTGGCAGGTTTTCATGCGGCAGAGTCTGTTTTTGTGTTTATTTCAGATAAACAGCGCTATTTATCCAAAGAATCAAGGGATCGTCGCCGGGGGATTGCGTCAAACCCGGTTGGGCGGCATCGGCCTGGGGCTGATACTGCTGGCGACACTTTTTTCGCAATCGCGAGCTTTTGCGGATAACAATGACCTGATGTTTCCCCCGCCTGCCGCGGTCGCCAAGTCGATACGGGTGGATGGTCAGGGATTCGTGCTTAACGGAAAGCGAACCTTCATTGCCTCCGGGTCGCTGCATTACGCGCGCGTGCCGCGGGCCTTATGGGCGGATCGCCTGACGCGCATGAAACGCGCCGGCTTTAACACCGTTTCAACCTATATCTTCTGGTCCTTTCAGGAACCGCGCAAGGGCGACTACCGTTTTACGGGCCGGCGGAACCTTAACGCTTTTCTGGCTCTGGTAAAAAAAATGCACATGTACGCGCTGCTGCGCATCGGCCCGTATAACAACGGTGAATGGGCCAACGGCGGCCTGCCCAACTGGTTGCGGTTTATTCCCGGCATGGCCGTGCGCAGCTACAATAAGCCTTTTCTTAAAGCCCTTAAACCCTATTTTGACCGCCTGCTTCCGATGATCGCCAAAAACCAGATCACCCATGGCGGACCGGTGGTGCTGGTGCAGTTGGAAAACGAATATTTTCCGGGCTGGGGTGCGGTGCTTAACAATCAGTACCTGCGCTGGCTGCACGCGATTGCGATAGCCAGGGGAATTAATGTTCCATTTTTTTTCAGCGGACTCAATCAAGGCTTTAATCCGGCGGGAAATCAGCCGTTCGGCAATGCCGGACGCACCACGCCCTGGTTTACCACGGAAATGTGGAGCGGCTGGTTTAATGCCTATCGCAACACCAATCCCGTCATCCGTCGCCTGGTCACGCAGTCGATCTGGCGGGTTATTTCGTTTGGCGGCAGCGGATACAACGTGTTTATGGCGGTTGGCGGCACAAATTTTTCGCACTGGAACTGTCGATCCGTGCGGGCAAGCTACGCATTTGGTGCCCCAATCGGGCAAGCCGGCGACTTGCGAAGTTCCTATTATCAGTACAAGCGGGCGAACTTTTTCGCCCGGTCATTCGCCGCTATCCTGGAAAAAAGCCACAATGCGACGGATGCGTATCAAGCCTTTATCAAATCCACCACGGGACATATTCGGGTTTATGCCCGCAAAAGTCCGGCTGGAACTCTTGTGTTTCTGATGAATCCGGGGGACCGTCGCGTGGTGGCCAAGGTGCCTGGCGGCTGCCCGCTGACGATTAATCCCGGGCAGACCGTTCCGGTCGTTTTAAACTTCGCCCCATCCGGATGGTTAAAGATCCAGGAGGCTGCAACCCAAATTCTCGGCATCCGGAAAATGGGTAACACCCGCACGCTGGTCATGTACGGCGATTCGGGTGCCGCGGGAATGCTGCGGATTCAATTGGCGGCGGATGCAAAAGTGCTTTCGCAATCCGGCAGATTCTTTCCGGAGGCGGGAAGCCCGGGCCACTATTCACTGCGCGTGTGGTTTGCCAAAGCCGCGCCGCAAATTTTCCGTCTGGTGACTTCGCGCGGCGTTTTTCAGGTGATTGCTGAATCCAAATCCATGGCCAACAACACCTGGTTTGTTCGCGCCGGCGGGCGGCGGCTTGTGGTGGTGGGACCGGCTTATTTGAAAGCCATTGAACCATCCGCTCAGCCGTCCGCTAAGGGATTTACGCTGCAAACAGATTGGCCGCTGAACCATAAGCCCGCGCCGGTGGAAGTGATTGGATCCACGGGTTTGCTGGCAACCTATGCAGCCGATCCGCAACGTCATAACCCGCCGACCGACCCGGTTGTGCCGCGGCTTGGCCCGTGGCAGGTTCGACTTGCCGACGCACCCGCGCAGCCGGCCTGCAACGATCAGCACTGGACGAAAACAGTTCAGCCTCGCCAAATGGGTTACCCTGATTACCCCGGCGATTACGAATGGTACCGCACCACCATTCAACTGAACCACGCCGAATCCGGTACGCTGCTGCTGCCGCATTTAAGAGATCACGCCGCGATTTTTCTCAATGGAAAAATTCTGGCCTATGGCAATCCCGATCAACTGCCCGTGCATCTGAATTCCGGCGGCAACACGCTGGCGATTCTTACCATTGCCGAGGCCCGCAGCAAGCTTTTCAGCATTATCGGCGATTTCCGCAATGCCGATCGCAAAGGTCTGTGGCGAAATGTCCGCATCCGCCTGCCTGCGGACGCTAACCAGCCTGCGGCCGTGGCCGCTGGCGGTGGGGCAAAGCCCGCTCTGGCAATGGTTACGCGCACGCTTGGTCCGTGGCGAATGCACGGTGGAATGGGACCGGTGAATCCGGCTTCCGGCTGGCAAACGTCGGGTGGCCCGCCGGGTATTGTCTGCTTTTACCGTGCACAGTTTCAATGGATGCCGAATGTGGGGGGAATTCATACCGTGCTGCGGGTTGATCCTGGAACATTAAGTACAGGCTATATGTATCTTAATGGCCATAACCTGGGGCGTTATCCTGACTTTAACATGCCGATGGGACTTTACCTGCCAAGCTGCTGGCTGAAGAAAGGTAAGAACACCGTCATTATTCTGGATGATGCCGGGGGATCGCCGGCGGCCACGAAACTTGTGGCCGAATTGCCCGCCTCGCGCCGGCACGTTGTTTACGGAAGCACCGGTGCGGCAAACACCACCCACTGACCTTGGTTTGAATCGCATAGCCGAATCGCAGTCCAATCGGCTTTCGGGTGAATGGATGGCCACCCGCGTTATGACCGCCCATTGCGCACTGTTCGCATAGGCGAAAAATTTTTACTTCAGGTCTTTTCATTGACCCGCGAATGCGGTACAACCTGACAACCTCGGCATGAAGCCCTAATATGGATAAGCGCCGAACTAATCCGTGAATCGGGGCGTATCATCATCGGCGCAGGCGGTTCTATTTGAGCATTTCCCGTCCAAGTGCCGATAAAACGGGTAAGCGGGCGGAAATAAGCCCCGGTCCGCACGGGAAAAGAGAGACAGGCAACCGCAAGGCGGTTGATGGCGGCACTGTCTTAACCGGCAATGCCCAATTAATAGCGAGTTTAAATGGATGACAGGAGCCATGATGCCTCCCGAAGCGGAATCAGTCAATCGGCCGGCCACGTCGGCCCGGAATCTTACCGACCACCCGCACAACCATGATCATGACCATGCCGGTCAGGCACACGATCATGATCACGCGGGTCATAAACACCAGGCTGGTATTGAATGTGCCTGTGGCCATGAACATGACGGCAAGGGCGGACATACGCACAGTGGGGTGGGCCTTAATTTTCAGCTTACCGTGCTGGTCCCGGTTACCGTGGCGATTTTGATACTTTCCATTATTTTTTATCAATTTTCCGATGAACAGGCCATTGCCCGCGGCCTGGGCCTTTTGGCGGCGCTGATTGCCGGTGGACCGATTATCTGGTCGGCGATTAAAGGCTTAGCCCGCGGCCAGACCAATGTAAACGAACTTGTCGCCATGAGCATCATCGGGGCGATTGCCCTGAACATGCCGATTGAGGCGGGGCTGGTGGCGCTTATTCTGCAAATTGGTGCGTTGATTGAATCGGTCGCGGCGGAAAGCGCCCGCAATGCGGTTCTTGCGTTGCAAAACCTGGCACCCATTCACGCCCGCGTCCGTCGCAATGGGGCCGACGTGGTAATTTCCGCCGACGATCTAAAAGTTGGCGACACTCTGATTGTGCAGCCCGGCGAACGCATCGCCGGCGATGGCGACGTCTTGCGCGGCAGCACGAGCGTGGATGAATCAATGGTGACCGGGGAATCCATTCCGGTGGACAAAATTGTCGGAGCCGCAATGCTGGCGGGCACCATTAACCTGACGGGTTCCGCTGAAGTACAGGTGACCCGCGTGGGCGAAAATTCCGCGCTTGGCCAGACCATCGCCCTGGTGGCCCGCGCCCAGCAGTTTCAACCCAAAATTGTCCGCGCTGCGGATCGCTTTTTCGCATTTTACACCCCCATTATTCTGGCGGTTTCGGTCGTGGCCTGGTGGGTCAGTGGCGTGCCGGAACGCATGGTCACCATGTGGGTGGTCGGCTGTCCGTGCGCCATGCTGCTGGCTTCGCCATTGGCAATCGTCGTGGCCCTGGCGCGGGCGAGCCGAAGCGGAATTCAGATTAAAGCCGGCCCGTTCGTGGAAGCATCCGTGAATCTGGATACCATTGTGTTTGATAAAACCGGCACGATTACCACAGGCCGGTTTATTGTTCAAAGCGTGCGCCCTTCCCCCGGCGTTTCCGAAGAAGAACTGCTTTCACTTCTGGCCGCCGTGGAAAACCGCAGCACGCATCCCCTGGCCAGCGCGATTATTCGGCATGTACGCGGCCGCAATATTGATTTCCACGAAGCCGCGGATGTGACCGTGTTGGAAGGTCTGGGCGTGGAATCGACCATTCACGGGCAGGTGACACGGGCGGGTTCGGTCAAGATTTTATCCGGAGATTTGGCCGCACAGGCTACCGGACTGGAAGATATTAATTCTGAAGTGCCCCTGGTGCCCGTGTACCTTACCCACGGCGATCGGCTGATGGGGGCAATCTGCATGACCGACGAAATTCGCCCGGAAGCCCGCCGCACCATTAAACGGTTGCGTGGGCTGGGCGTGAAGAAAATAGTCATGATGACCGGCGATCGGCGTAAAACCGCCCAGATGGTCGGCCGTGCGGTCGGATGCGATGATGTGTACGCCGAACTGCTGCCCAGCCAGAAAGAAGAACTCATCCGCCAGTTGCAGCGCGGCGGCCACGGCGTGGCGATGGTCGGCGACGGAATTAACGACGCCCCCTCGCTGGCGGCGGCAACCGTCGGCATTGCCATGGGCATTCATGGTACCGGAGCCGCCATTGAAGCGGCCGACGCGGTGCTGCTGAAAGACGATCTGACCAAAATTCCGCTCCTGATTTATCTGGCCAGACAGACCCGCGTGGCTATTTTTCAGAATCTTTTCTTTGCCCTTATTTTTGCGGGAGCGGCGGAAGTCATGGCGGCCTTCGGTCTGTTTGACCCGGTCGTCGCGGCGCTGGTGCACATGCTGGCCGTCGTGATTATCGCCGTCAATTCGGTACGTCTGGCCGGCAATGTGGGCGTCAGCAATCGGCCCATGCCGCGCCGCAATGCCGATCCGGTGGAAAGTCAGTCCGCCGCACCGGTCCCGGCGATGCTGCCGGTGTAATTTATTCATATGGAGTGGGAGACATGAAAACAGGAATAAGCATGGCTATCGTGCCACGGTGAAGAGGATACCACTTGAAAAAATCTGAAATCATTGCGTTATGGGTGATGGTCTGCCTGGCGATTGTAACCGCGATTCTGGGGTTGGCGGTATTCAAATATGGCACGGTCTGCTTCTGGGCCGGGCTGTTTGGTGCCGGCTCGCAGACGTTGCTGGCCGCACTGGCCTGGTGGGGGCTGCGGCTGGCCGGCCAG
>JAJZEY010000348.1 GCA_021805585.1 Planctomycetota bacterium | reverse complement strand
TTTTCCGGCGCGCATCACGTTTCTGGCAAATGGAACCGCCTATTTCGCCTATCAGGATGGCGAGACCGATCGCATGCCGGCGCGCCGCCTGCAGCCTTCCAATAAAGTGTTCCTGATAGAATCCGTTTCCCGCAAGCCAACCGAAAAGTATTGGTCTGAAGGTCGGCTGCTCGGTGAATTTCTCCGCATGATCGGTGCAAGACCGCTCTATTCATTTATTCGCACCAAACTGGAACTTGGACATTTCTTAAGGCTGGCACGCCTTTCGACCAGTCGCCACATTCACCTTTCCATGCACGGCCTGCAACGAAAACTGGTGCTGCAACTGGAGGAAGTGGACATTGATGAAGTTATTTCCCTGGCTGGCGACTTAAGCGGGAAAACGGTTTTCTCTTCCAGTTGTCTGACGGGGAACGACGCCTTCGGCGAAGCGTTTGTCCGCGGTACCGGAGCCGAAGCATTTATCAGTCCGCGGCGGGAAATTCGCTGGGCGGATGCCGCCCTGGTAAGCCAGCTATTTTACAAAAAACTGTTCTGCGATGGCGTGACTCCCTACGTCGCCTACCGGTACGTGCGGAATATGTATCCAAAACATGCGGACCTGCGATTTTTCAAGCCCTGACCCGCCCCACCACAGCCATGGATTGGGCGCACTATTATGCGCGGTAAGCCGCCCCACAATTATTTGATGCGCACCTTCACCAGCCGCTGTGCTGTAAAAAGTTGCCCGGTTAACGCATCGGTAAATGCCACTTTAAACGTCAGTTGCCGGTGTGAAGGTGGCCGCTTCCACGGGCAATCAAACGCAAAGACATTCATGCCGAACATGCCATACCAGTCTTTCTTTGATTCTATGGGCGTAAACACCCACCGACCGATGCGTTCCTGCCCGGCCGGTGCGGCAAGGTCAAACGCTTCAAGCACAAATTGGCCCGTGGCCGGCAAAGCCATTCCACCGGCCATGCCGGTGCGCACAAAAATGCGGAATCCGCGGAGTTTAGGATAGTTCCCCAGCCGACTGGATCGCGTATCGCCGGAAATGCTGACGCTGGTTACCGTAAACAACTGGCCAAGCCGCTGCGGGGGCAACGTGGCGAGGCGGGGCGTTTTTGCCGCCAACTGTTCTTGAAGGTCCGCGACCTTTACGCGCTCAATTTTTAATTGACTTGCAAGCAGCGTGTTCTGATTCTGCAACGCCACGTTCTGGCGGTAAAACGGCGCATTCTTTGCATAATTGGCGCAACCCGCCAGCAGACCCGACAGGCCGAAAATCGTCAGATATCCCGCCAGAGGACGCATGGTGGTGCGAAGCTTAAATGAAATTCGCCGGCACATTCCAACCAACCGTTGGCTTACATCAGCGCTGCATTGCGGCATAAGATTAACTCGCTCGTATCCGGTGGAAATATGAACCCGCCGACATTACTGGTCCGCTGAATCGGTGGTTCCGTCCGGCGGTGCAAGGTCGCTTCCGCGGACAACAGGCGATTCGGGCATTCGTTCCAGCTTTTTATCCACCACGCCATAGGCAATCGCTTCATCGGCTTCCAGCCACAGGTTGCGGTCACAATCGCGATGAACCTTTTCCACCGTTTGTCCGGTATGAAACGACATAATCTCGTACATTCTGGTTCTTAAACGCAGCATTTCACGGGCTTCAATGGACAAGTCCGTCGCCGTGCCCTGCATCACGCCGGAAATAAGAGGCTGGTGAATCATGACGCGGCTGTTCGGCAATGCGAACCGCTTGCCTTTGCGCCCCGCCGCCAGAAGCCATGCCCCCATGCTGGCCGCAAGACCGACACATGTGGTGGCCACATCGCACCGCAGGAACTGCATGGTGTCATAAATTGCCAGACCGGCGGTCACCGAACCGCCCGGGCTGTTGATATAAAAATGAATATCCGTCTTGGAATCCTCATTGGACAGAAAAAGCAACTGGGCGATAACCAGGTTGGCGACTTCATCATCAACCGGTCCGGCCATGAAAATCACGCGGTCGCGCAACAGTCTCGAAAAAATGTCATAAGAACGTTCCCCTCGGCCACTGCGTTCGACGACAATAGGAACCAGCGTGTTGGCTGTGGGGCTGTTCAGATACGCCTCGCGGATGACATTGGCGGGGTCGCCGGAAAACTTCAGCATGTAAGACTCCTGCAAGAGAAAAAACCGTCGTTTAAGCGTAGCCGCCGTCCACCCCGCTGGCAACTCCGCCTTTATTCCTGTTCAACCAATGCCGCCTTGGATTTATCCCGCCGATGAGTCCGCCGGCGTAAATTGCTTCAACGCCCGCCCCACACGATCCAGCGTTCGCTGGCGCCCCAGCAGCAGAATGGTTTCCAGCAGCGGCGGAGAAACCGCTCCCCCGGCCACGGCAACGCGCAAAACTTGCGCAGCTTCGCCCCGCTTTTCGCCCATGGCAATAATCCGTTCCATGGCCGGATCAAGCGCGGCCGCATCCCAGGCCGCCACGGCGGAAAGTATAGTATGAATCGGTGCCAGCCACCGCCAGCCCTGATTCCGGACAATGAATTTTTCACCCGCGGCGGCGTCAATTTGAGGTTCAACGAAAAAGAACCGGGAATTTTCGGCCATTTCGCCAAATGTGGCCATCCGTTCCTGATACATGGCCAGAATTTGCCGCAGGCTGGATTCGTCGGCATTTGCCAGCGGGTAATCCGTCACTTTGCAGAAGCTGCCCACGGCGGAAACCAGACGGTCCGCGGGCGTACGGCGTATGTATTCGCCATTCATCCACTGAAGTTTTTTGCGGTCAAACCGACCGCTGGTTTTGCCGATGGTCTCCAGCGAAAACAAATTCAGCATTTCCGCACGGGTCAAAATCTCGCGATTCTCTCCGGGCGACCAGCCGATCAGGGCTATAAAATTCAGCAAAGCATCGGCCATGTAACCGCTGCGGCGGAAATCCTGAACATCAATTTCCGGCAGCGAAACGCCAATGGCCCCGGCCAGCAGCGCGGCGATCGCGGTGTCGTCATTCTTCTTGCCCACAAAATCCACAATCGCCTGCCGATCGGTTTTCACACGATCGGCCAGACCGGCATAATCCGGATCATTTTTCTGGCGGGCATAAAGCTGCAAGGCCTGACGCGCCGCTTTGGCTTTGTCGCGCTTGGACATTTTCGTGTTGTCCATGTTAAACACCAGCGGCATGTGCGCGTGGCGCGGCGGCGGCCAGCCAAGCGCGGCATACAGGCCCAGATGCTTCGGCGTGTTCATCAGATGCTCCTGCGCACGGAGCACATGCGTAATGCCCATCAGATGATCGTCCACCACCACCGCGAAATGATAGGTTGGAAAGCCATCCGATTTGCGTATGACAATATCATCATGTTCATCGCCGGCCACGCGGATATCGCCCAGAATTTCATCGACAAAATGAATTTCCTCCCACGGCATGGCAAAACGAATCACGCAGGGGCCTTCACCTTTGGCGGCACGGCCCGGCATGTTCCGGCGGTAGCGGAACGGCTTTTTGGCCTTTTCCGCCGCCAGTCGCATGGCGGCAAGCTGCGGTGGCGTTTCGTACGCTTCATAGGCCAGACCGCGCCCGATCAGGTCATGAAGATATTGGTTATAAATATCCAGGCGGGTGCTCTGAAAATATTCGTTTTTACCCGCGCCCGGAACAGGGCCGAAATCCCAGTTTAATCCCAGCCATTGCAAATCACTTAGAATGCCCGCCGCGGATTCAGCTGTGGATCGCACCTGATCGGTATCTTCGATCCGCAACACAAATTGCCCGTTATTTTTCCGCGCATAAAGCCAGTTGAACAGCGCGGTTCGCGCGCCTCCCACATGTAAAAAGCCGGTTGGGGATGGAGCGAATCGCGTGCGAACCGGTGTGACAACGGTATTCGAACTGTCGGTCATAAATTCATTTTTCCCGATTGATCATTGAAGAACTGAAACTCAAAAGCCGTATTCCTTCCACCGGCGGCTCACTGTGGCGATGGTCGCCTCATCCATGGAAATTTCCTCCGGCCAGTCGCGAACCGTGCCTTCGCCCGGCCATTTCCGCGTCGCGTCAATTCCCATTTTGCTGCCCGCACCCATGAACGGTGCGGCATGGTCAAGAATGTCCAGCGGCCCTTCGGCGATAAATGTATCCCGCCGCGGGTCCACATTGGCCGCCACATGAAACAGCACATCATCCAGATTGTGCACGTCCACATGTTCATCCACCACGATCACCATTTTGGTCCAGGCCATCTGCCCCGCACCCCAGACCGCGTGAATCACCTTGCGCGCATGGTACGGATAATCCTTGCGGATTTTCAGCACCGCACAGTTATGAAACGCTCCGAACATAGGCAGGTCATAATCCACGATGTCCGGTATCAAAATTTTCAGCAGCGGCAGAAACAGTCGTTCCGTCGCCTTGCCCAGATAATAATCTTCCTGCGGCGGCTTGCCGACAATAGTGGTCGGATAAACCGGATTTTTCCGATGTGTTATAGCCGTCACACGAAAGACCGGATACTGGTCCGCCAGTGAATAAAAGCCGGTGTGGTCGCCAAACGGCCCTTCCAGAATGGTCTGGACCGGATCCACAAAGCCTTCAATGACTATTTCCGCGTTGGCCGGAACTTCCAGAGGAATGGTTTTACACGCCACAAGGTCCAGCCCGCGGCCCATTAAAAAACCCGCAAAAAGATGTTCATCAATTCCCGGCGGCAGCGGCGCGGTGGCGGAATAAGGCAGCACGCTTTCCCCGCCAAGCACAATCGCCAGCGGGCACGGCTTGCCCAGCTTTTTCCAGGCCCGAAAATGCCGCGCGCCATCATGATGCATGTGCCAGTGCATCGCGGTGAGTTTTTTATCAAACACCTGCACGCGGTACATGCCCATGTTCCGCGCTCCGGTTTCCGGATGCCGGGTAATCACCTGGCCCAGTGTAATATATTTGCCGCCATCCTTAGGCCAGCATTGAATCACCGGCAATTTGGTAATGTCCGCATCATCGGTGTGCACCACCTGCTGGCACAGGGCGGCACCGGAACGCACTTTCGGGCCGTAGCCGGCCAATTTAAGCAGGTCCAGCCCCTTGCGAATTTTGTCCATCAGGCCGACCGGCGGTTCGGGTTTGGTAAGCTCCGCGATGCGGCTGGCTAAAACATCCAGGTTATCGCACCCCAGCGCCTTATGCAGCCGGTCATAGGAACCAAACGTGTTAATCGCCAGGGGAATATCGCTTCCTTTAACCTGCTCAAACAACAGTGCCTGATTGGTTCCCTGCGTGCCGTGCAACGGATTCGCCCCGCCGAAGGGCGGCGGTCCGGAGGCCGGCCATCGGCCGCTGCGCGTCGGTGACTTGCTGACGCGATCGGCAATTTCCGCCACCTCCAACACGGGATCTACGGTTGCGGAAATACGGCGCAGTTCGCCGGCCTTTTCCAGAGCGGTAAGAAAGGATTGAAGGTCGTCATACGCCATGCACGTTTTTCCTTAGGCCATTCACTTCCAAGATATTAGGCGGGGAGGCCGCCATCCGCAATTGCCGCCGCCACGCCCCGCAAAATGGGTCTGCCCGTTTTTATCGGGAATGTCGTGAGTGCTCGGTCACGCCGATGCCACAACTATCTATGCTATGCAATATTTTCCCTTCCAGATATGAACGGGCAGACCCCGCAAAAATTGGGGCTTGGTCCGCCCGCCACTGGCCCTGCCGCCCTGACTGGCCTAAACTACCATACTTTGGTTTGCAGGAGATTGCCCTTGAGCACCGACAAACAGGATCTTGCCCAGTTGACGCAGGACATCATTGCCAGCTATGGTCGCTATGCCGAAACACAGTACATCG
>JAJZEY010000505.1 GCA_021805585.1 Planctomycetota bacterium | reverse complement strand
TCTGGCTTTTGAGACCCGTGTTGTGCCGGTTGACTACAACCCGCGCGACGCCGTGCTGACCAACGCCGCAAAGTTTTCCAGGCTTCCACCGGGTGGCACCAACTGTTCGGCACCCTTGGCGGAATTGAACCGCCGCAGCGCATCGGGCGATCTGGTGATTTATGTGTCGGACAACGAAAGCTGGATTGATTCGCCACATTACGGCCGCTTTGGTGGAAGCCGCACTGAAACCATGAATCAGTGGGCCATTTTCAAAGGGCGTAACCCGGCGGCGAAAATGGTCTGCATTGATCTGCAACCCAACGCGACCACACAGAGTGTGGAACGGGCGGATATTTTGAATATTGGCGGATTTTCCGACCAGGTATTCGATGTGATCGCGGCTTTTGTTGCCGGTACGCTGACGGCGGATCACTGGGTTGGCGTTATTGACGCCGTGCGTTTGTAGAATGATGCCGCCGAGCCTGCGCAGCGGGATGCCAGGGGGATGACAGCTTGTACTGATAAATCCAGTGCATTTTTGCCCGTTGCGCAGGTTTGGCTTTCAAATATCCTTGCCAACGCCAGCCGGGAGCAGGCCTTGGCCCGGATTGAGAACTGGAGTTGAAAACGAACAGAGCGGCGGCGAATGCCGATGGGAGTACATTGGTAACCAGCAGGTTCGAATCCTGCCCGCCTTACGTCGGGGAATAACCGGTTTCCCGGCTATGGCGGAAACTCTCATCATTTTTGTCGCCGTCGCTTTATATGACTTTCCGCCACTCGCGATTTTTCGAGTGGCGGAATTAAGCGCATCACACGCGACAAATGCCGATGGAACTACAGATTTCCATTCTCGAGGTTATGGGTTCGATTCCCATTCATCGCGGCTGCTGGCCAGATTTAATAAGTCTGCCTGCACCGGGGTGGTAGCTCAATGGTAGAGCGCGCGTTTCATCACTTTTGTTGTCACGTTTGAAAGGATGCGGCAGCGCGAATGCGGTCGGAATTACATGTTCCGGGTTCGAGTCCCGGCGCTCCGGAAGCTCTGCTTGCGGAGCGTAGCTCAATGGTAGAGCGGTACCCACAATTTCGACGAAAATTGGTCGCCTGCCGCAGCCTTTTTTTAATTCTGTTAAAGTAAATCTGATTTCAGGAGCACCCATGACCTTTATTGAAAAGACCGAACCTGTCACCGAACCGTTTGTCGTCACCGGCGAAGCGACAGCGATTTTACCGGCGCGTGATTCAAAACAAAAACCGATCACCGTTATCGGCACGCCGGCCATTCGTAAAACATTTGATGCCATGTGTCTGACTCAGGCTCTGAATTCACGTGGCGCTCCGGGCGTAACCGATCTGGTGCTTAATCCTGATGCGCATTGCGGCTATGGCGCACCGGTAGGCTGCGTGCTGGTATCGCCCACACATGTCTATCCTGGCCCGGTGGGTGTGGATATTAAATGTTCCATGAGCCTATTGCAGCTTGATATTCCCGCTGAGGCGGTGGCCGATACGCGCATCCGGCGAGCCTTGATTGACGCTATTGTGGAGCGCACGCCAACCGGCGCGGGCAAAGGACAGCGCTCTGCCAAAAAAAGCCGCCACGTTTCCGAAGCTGTCGGTTTGCTGGTGGCCACGCAGGGGGCGTCGGCGGCGGTGTGCGCTCGGCTGGGGATTCCGGAAAGCTGGGCTGATTATTGTGAAGATTCATTTCATTTGGGGCATGATGATACGGTTGATTCATTGTCCGCGCGGCTGGAAATTCTGCGTAGCGGCCCGTTAAAAAACTTTGCGGCCAAAATCAGCCAACTGGGATCTTACGGAGGTGGCAATCACTTTGGAGAATGCGAGATTGTCCATATTCTGGATCAATCGCGGGCTAAAGCGATGGCGCGGCATTTCGGCCTTAAAGACAACCATGTCGCGTTTCTTTCGCATTGCGGATCGCGCGGATTTGGATTTCAACTCGCGCATGGCCAGTTTCAATCGCTTCAGAGCAAGTTCGCAAAGTGGAGCATTCCATTGCCCGGAAACGACCGCGAATTAGTTTATGCTCCGCTGGGAACGCCCGAGGCGGATGCTTACATAGACGACATGGGTCTGGGCGCTAATTTTGCCACTGTGAATCATCTGCTGATTAATGCCCTGGTTCTGGAGGCATTCGAGCAGGTTTTGCCGGGTACCACCGGCACACTGGTTTATTTTATCAGTCACAATATTGCACGGCGCGAAATTGTGGATGGCAAACTCGCATGGGTTCACCGCAAAGGGGCCACGCGGGCATTCCCGGCGGGTCATCCGGGATTGGAAGGAACACGGTACGCACAAACGGGCCACCCCATTTTGCTGCCCGGCAATCCGCAAGCCGGTTCGGTCGTCATGGTGGCCGACCCGGGGGCCGTTAAAAGCTGTTACAGTGTCAACCATGGCGCAGGACGACAGATGGGCCGAAAGGCCGCCATCCGGGCGCTTGATCAGCAAACGATTGATGAATCCTTTACCGCATGTGATATTTTAAGCAATTGCCGCAATTATCCGCGCGATGAAGCGCCCGCGGCCTACAAAAATTTTGACGATGTACTGGACAGTGTTAAAGGCGCGGGACTGGCCAGCGAAGTAGCGCGGCTGAAGGCACGTTTTGTCATCAAAGATTCCGACAAGGCGGATGATTGAGCCGCGGAAGCTGTTGGCCTTTTGAAAATTCCGGAGTTTTGATGATCACACTTGACGGACGCATGGGTGAAGGTGGCGGCCAGATTTTGCGTACGGCCCTGGCACTTTCCATCGCGACATCCCAGCCATTTGGCATTGAACATATTCGTGCGGGAAGACCCAAACCCGGTCTTATGCGCCAGCATCTTACGGCGGTCGCGGCTGGGGCACGGATATGCAGTGCCCAGACCAGCGGCGTGGAAATGGGCGCACAATGCATGGAATTCCGGCCCGGTGCGGTACAAGCAGGTCACTATCACTTTTCAGTTGGAACCGCCGGCAGCGCCACGCTGGTATTGCAGACTGTTTTGCCCGCGTTGCTGCTCGCCGATGGCCAATCCATTCTGGAATTGGAGGGTGGCACGCATAACCCTTATGCACCATCGTTTGATTTTCTGGAAAAATGCTTTCTGCCGGTCATAAACGCCATGGGGCCGCACGTGAGCGCGAAGCTGGAGCGGCCGGGGTTTTATCCGGCAGGCGGCGGAAAATTCCGCGTGACGATTGACCCGGTGGACAAGTTCGCACCGATTCACTTAACCGAGCCGGGAAAAATGGTTCGCCGGTCCGCACGGGTCCTGATTGCCGGCCTGCCGGGTGCCGTTGCCCAGCGTCAATTGGAAGCTCTGGGCCGCCGCACCGGATGGGACAGGTCCTGCTTTACGATTGAAAATCTTCCCGAGAATATGGGGCCGGGAAACGCGGTGGTTCTTGAACTGCAAAGCGATCAAATTACTGAAATATTGACCGGTTTTGGGCAGAAAGGTCTTTCGTCGGAGGCGGTTATCGAACAGCTTGTCGGGCAGATGCATGCCTATATGGCGGCACAAGCACCGGTCGGACATTACCTGGCGGACCAGCTTCTATTGCCTATGGCCCTGGCTGGCGGTGGTTCCTTTTTGACGTTGCCGCTTTCGCGCCATTCTAAAACCAATATAGAAGTCATTCAAAAGTTTCTTTCCGTTCCTATACATGTCCATGCGCCACGGGATCGCACTGCGCTGGTCCGCGTCGGAACGCTGGCCACGGTTTGACAGCCGCTTCGTGCATTGTGCCAATGGGGAAAAGGCCGGGCTGCTGTCAAGCAACCCGGCCTCGCTTTTGTCATGGGGATGGCGGCTTGTGAACCGCCCAAGCTTTCGGCGAACTTAAGCGCCGACTGTCGCCTGCTGATCTTTGGCTTCGGCATTTTCCGAAACAGCCTGCGGTTCGGGTGTGAACGTCATGGTAATATGGGATTCGGGTTCAGGTGCCGGTTCGCCAAGGTGAACCGTCTTGAGGTCCTGATAATTGCGGAACGCGGTGCCCGCGGGAATCAGGTGGCCGAGAATCACATTTTCCTTCAGGCCGACCAGCGTATCCTCGCGGCTGGCCAGAGCGGCTTCCGTAAGAACCTTGGTGGTTTCCTGGAAGCTGGCCGCCGAGACGAATGATTCGCTCTGCAAACTGGCCTTGGTGATACCCAAAAGAAGCGTTTTTCCGTTGGCCGGTTTGGGCTTCTTGGTCTTGGGCGCTTTGCCGCCTTTGGCTTCCACAGTGGCCACAACTTCCTTAAGCTCATCGCGTGAAAGGAGGGTGCCGACCGTCAATTCGGTATCACCCGGATCTTCAATCCGCAAGAGCTTCATGACCGCCTCATTGGCGTGGCGGAACTTGAACTTGTCCACCACTTCACCGGGCAGGAAAGTGGTGTCGCCGGGGCTGTCCACTTTCACCTTGCGAAGCATCTGGGAAACAATGACTTCAATATGTTTGTCGCTGATGCGCTGGTTCTGTGTGCGGTAGACATTCTGCACTTCAGTCAGCAGATATTCCTGCAGGGCATCTTCACCCTTGATACGAAGAATATCGTGCGGCACCAGCGGGCCGTCAATCAACGGATCGCCGGCATCCACCGCATCACCGGTGTGCACGCGAAGCTGCCGATCCTGCGGAACATGATGTTCCTTTTCAATGTCGCCGGCACCGCGAACAATAATCGTCATTTTGCCACGGCGCTTGTCCGACCGAAGCTCCACAGTACCGGAGATTTCCGCCATGACGGCGGTGTCCTTGGGTTTGCGGGCTTCGAAGATTTCAGTGACGCGCGGCAGACCGGACGTGATATCGGAAGTACCCTTGATTTCCCGCGGCTGGCGGGCAAGCAGGGTTCCGGGGAACACGTTTTGACCTTCGGTTACGTCAATACGGGCCTTGGCGGGCAGATAATGGAAATCCAGAATCTTGCCGTCGGATGGGTCTTCAATGACGATACGCGGATGGCGTTCGCCACGGTGTTCGACGATGACCAGACGCTTGGAAGCGCCTTTGCCTTCGGCTTCCGCACGGGCGGTTTCACCTTCCTGGATATCTTCAAACTTCACGCGGCCGGCTTTTTCAGCCAGAATGGGCGTGCGGTGCTGATCCCAGGTGCAAAGCTGCTGTCCGCCACGGACGGATTCGCCCTGCTTGACCAGAATATTGGCACCATAAGGCACGCGCGATTTTTCCAGTTCGCGTCCCTTGGAATCGCGAATGGCGATTTCGCCGTTCTTTTTCAGAACCACAATGTGCTTATTGCCTTCGGGATCGGTTACTTCCACGGCGTTAAGATCATGGTATTCGACCACACCGGCCACGCCGGCGCGAACGTCGTTCTTTTCCAGAATACGGGTCGCGGATCCGCCGGTATGGAAGGTACGCATGGTCAGCTGCGTGCCTGGTTCACCGATGGACTGGGCACCAATGATGCCCACGGCCATACCTTCTTCCACCAGTGTGTTGGTGGAAAGGTCCACGCCATAGCAGCGGGCGCAAATGCCCACAGGACTTTCGCAGGTCAGGGGGCTGCGCACCCGGACGGTTTCCAGATTCAGGGCTTCAATCTTACGGGCGATCGCATCGCTGATTATCTGGCCTTCACGCACGATGACTTCATCGGTGACGGGGTTCATGAGCGTATCGGCGGCGCAGCGGCCGGTCAGAATATCACGCAACGGCACATCCACCTGGTCGCCCTTATAAATGGCGCTTTTGCGGATGCCCTTCTGCGTACCGCAGTTATTCTGCGAGATAATCACATTCTGGGCGACATCGGCGAGTTTGCGGGTCAGGTAGCCGGAATCCGCGGTTTTCAGTGCGGTATCGGCCAGACCCTTTCGGGCACCGTGCGTGGATGTGAA
>JAJZEY010000249.1 GCA_021805585.1 Planctomycetota bacterium | reverse complement strand
GGGGGGACAACCAGTGCTCCATTTTTCGGGCGGCGGGCAGGGCGAATCGCGGCAGCAGGACCGGTTTGGAAAACCCCCCGGAAAGCGGGTAAAGAATCATGCTGTGAACGCTTCGGCGGACCAGCGCAAGTTCAGGGCAGCGGCGGGCGAAATCTGCCGCGTATTTAAAGAACAGCAGTGTGGGAATGGCCTGATTGCTGGCAAACGCGCCCTGGCCAAGAACCGCCACCGGATGGGGCGCGGCCGCATCGCTGGCGGGGGGAAAAAGCGGTGCGTGCATATCCACCGGTTCAGGATGGGCCAGCCGATAGCAGACGCCGGATACCGCGGAAATATACGGTTCAATCATCACCACGCGCCCGCCGGGGGTAAGCACCCGGGCGGCCTCGGCCAGGAATACCAGGGGAAAGGGAAGATGATGCAGAACATCGTGAAGCACGATGTTGTCGATGCAGGCGTCCGGGAGCGGCAGTCGCATGGCATCAATAGCTATGTCAATATGTGTACTTGGTACCAGATCCGTCACAATGGCGGCGGGGTAACTGCCGCGGAAATGGCCGGCACCGCCGCCAAGTTCCAGCACCAGGCCATGGGGACGCGCCGGGTCGGTGCGGCGGGTGGCCAGCGCATCAATCATTTTGCGGAAGTAGTCGGCATATACGGCACGCAACACCGGCCGTTCCGCCCAGGCGCGGGCACGGGCCTCAAGCACATCGCGGTCGGTCTGTCCGCGGCCGGGAATAGTGGGGGATGCGGGCATGGGGCGGCGCTGCTCCGGTGGTGGCCGATTCGGTTTACGGGACATGATTGAACCGTGCCCGATCCGCAATTTTGGCCGTCAGGTTAAACTCCAACATGCACCGCAAAACCTTCCGCCTTGATCTGCTTAACCAGCGCATGAAGACTATCGACCGTTTTTTTCAGCCGATGGGTAAGGTCCAGGAGGGAATTGTACAGCCGCGGGTCTTTTACCAGGTGTCCGGCGGTACCATGCCCCTGGGCGATGGAAGTGGTAATGGTGTTTAAATGTTCCAGCACCTGCGCGATATGCAGACTCACGGAGATAAGGCGACTGTTGGCGGTTTTCGCGACGGTGTCAATGTCGGCGGCGGTTGTGCCGGCTTTGTCCATCACGGAATTAAACCGCGTGACGGTGGAATTCAGACGCTTGAGCGTGGCGGCGAGTTCCTTGGCGGATACCGCGGCATTGGTCACAATTTCCCGAACTTGTCCCTGAAGTTTTTTGTCGGTCAATAGGCCGTTAACGGATTCCACGGTTTTGTTAAGGCGTTGAATCAGGGCGCTGATATTGCCCAGGTCGCCTTGCCTATCACCCGGTTTATCCGGCCCGGTAAGGGATGCCGGGCGAAGCAGGGAATGCAGGTCGTCGGCCACTCGGTCGAGCTTGGTGCTAAGAACGGAGAATTGCAGACGAATGGCGGTGAAATCCGAGGCAAAGGAATGGGGAATAAGGCTGCCCGAGGCCACCGACGCATGAAGATTGGCCGTGCCGTCGGTGGGAAGGTACTTCGTGGGGGCACCGGGCGGCACAAAAAGTGAGACATAGGGCGACCCGATAGTCTTAGACGCAATGCGGACCGTGGTATTCATGGGCAGGTGATATACGCTGGATATGCCGAGTACCAGAATCGCGCCCTGCATATTTTTTCCCAGGGCAACACTGCGGACGGTTCCGACGTTCACGCCGTTCAGGCTGACGCTGTCTCCATAGACCAGGCCGTCGGCACTAGGGGATTCCACCGTGACCAGGTAGGGGGCACCCGGCCCGATCGTCGGAAGCCGTCCGAGCAAAAATGCACCCCAGGTAACAAGGCCCAAGGCAATTAACACCGTCAGGCCGACTATCGAGTTTCGCGTTTTTTCATTCATGTGGGGTTCTATCCTGCAAAATCACCTTGATACTATAATAGCACGACGACCGGGGCTGTCACCTGTTGGCGATAACCCCAGGCTGGAAGAAGGGCCGGGTTTTAACGGCATTCCGAAAAACCGCTTAACCAACAGGGGTTTAAGCGTATGTCAAGGTTTTGTTTCCGGCTTAAGGCCGGTCATTGTGATTCATCGGGACGTTTCCATCGTCGGACGCGGCCTCGGCCAGGCCTGCGATGTTTCGGCTTCCCTGTAAAAACAGCCTATCCACAAACGTGCGCGAACGCATCCGTTGGTTTCAGTTGGGTTAAAACCAAATATTGCGCGTTGCTATTGTTATGGAGTCGTGATTATACTTCCAACCATCGCGACGGCTTCGTCAGGCGGACCCTTCAGGACCGGGCCGGGCAGGTTCATTTTAGTTGGCAACATGACTTTTGGAGTCGCTATGTCGGATTCAAATGCCTGTGTGGTAAAGGATTCAACCGGTAACCCGGCCCCGTTGGGGTTGATGGGCTTTGGGATGACCACCGTTCTGCTGAATTTCGCCAACGCCGGGTTCTTCAGCCCGAATTCCATGATTCTGGCAATGGGCATTTTTTATGGCGGCATCGCCCAGCTTATTGCCGGAATAATGGAATGGCGAAAGGGGAACACATTTGCCGCAACGGCGTTTTGTTCGTATGGGATGTTTTGGCTGACGCTGGTCTGGCTGATTGAAAGTCCGGGGCTCAAGCTGCCACCGGACGCAAGGGCAATGGGATCGTATTTTGCCATATGGGGCGTTTTTACGCTGTTTCTGTTTATCGGGACGTTGCGGCTGAATCGGGCCTTGCAGTTTGTGTTTCTGACATTGACGTTTCTGTTTGCATTGCTGGCGGCGAAGGAATTTTCCGGAGCCGGCTGGCTGGGGACGGTAGCTGGTTATGAGGGGATTGTGTGCGGTGCCAGTGCCATGTACGCCGGTTTTGCGCAGGTCCTGAATGAAGTCTATGGACGAACGGTGCTGCCGCTGGGGCCCGCGCGTTAAAACGGGCTTGTTAAGACCAGCGCGATAAAGTCGGTTCCCTGAAACCGGCACTCCATAACGAATATGGCGGGATCGGAAAGGGGCGTTTACGCCAGTGCCTTTTTCACAAGGCTTCGGGCGTCGGCCACAAGCTGGTTCAGGTGGTCCTGGCTTTTAAGGCTTTCCGCGTAAATTTTATATTGGGCTTCCGTTCCGGAGGGTCGCGCGGCGAACCAGCCGTTGGCGGTCGTGACCTTCAGCCCGCCGATAGCCGCGCCATTGCCGGGGGCGTGGGTCAGCGCGGCGGTGATCCGCTCCCCGGCGACTTCCTTTTGTGTAACAGCCGTGGGTGAAAGTTTTTTCAGGGCCTCTTTTTCCCGCAATGTGCAAGGCTGGTCTTCCCGCACGTAAAATGACCGTCCAAACCGCTGTTCAATTTCGGCATAATGCACGCCGGGGTCTTTACCGGTACGGGCGGTCATTTCGCAGGCCAGAAGGTCCATGACCAGTCCATCCTTGTCGGTGGTCCAGACGCTGCCATCGCGACGAAGCAATGTCGCACCGGCGGATTCCTCCCCCGCGAATCCAAGCGTGCCATCGGACAAGCCCTGGACAAACCATTTAAACCCAACGGGAACTTCATAGACTTTTCGGCCGACGGCGGTGGTCACACGATCAATAATGCCGCTGCTGACGAGGGTTTTTCCGACCATAGCCGCGGCGGGCCAGCCGGGCCGGTGGCTGAACAGATAGCGCGCCGCGGCGGCCAGATTATGATTAGGCGGAAGCAAACCGACGGAGGGTGCGACAATACCATGCCGGTCGGCATCGGTATCGTTGCCGAAAGCGATCTGGTATTGATCTTTCAGGGCCACAAGTCCGGCCATGGCATAGGGACTCGAACAATCCATGCGGATTTGTCCGTCGTGGTCAACGCGCATGTGGCGGAAGGTGAAATCCACATCCGGATTCACCACGGTCAGGTTCAGGCCATAGCGCCGGCGGATCGGTTCCCACAGGTGCGCCGCGGCCCCGCCCATGGGGTCGGCGGCGATGCGCAAGCCTGAGAATTTAATTATGTCCATATCAATGACTGTTGCCAAATCCACGACATACGGCTCAATAAAGTTGTAAAATCGGGTGGTCGTCGCGCCAAGGGCCTGCTTAAGCGGGAGTCTTTTGACATCACGGTTGGCGGCCCGCAGCAGCGCGTTGGCGCGGTCCTGAATCCAACCGGTGATGTCCACATCGGCCGGGCCGCCGCTGGGGGGATTGTACTTAAAGCCGCCATCCCGCGGAGGATTATGCGACGGCGTAACGGCAATGCCATCGGCAAAGCCGCTGGAGCGGCCGCGGTTATGCGTCAGAATGGCGTGTGAAAGCAGAGGCACCGGAGTGTATTCGTTATCGGCGGCGACCCGCAGCTCCACGCCGTTTGCCGCGAGTACTTCCACGGCGGTGTCGTGGGCGGGAGTGTCAATGCCGTGGGTGTCCTTGGCGATAAACAATGGGCCGTCAATTCCCCGGGTCAGTCGGTAATCGCAAATAGCCTGGGTCATGGCCAGCACATGTGCTTCGGTGAAGGAACCGTCAAGCGGTGTTCCGCGGTGGCCGCTGGTGCCGAAACTGACTGCCTGGCGCGGATCCGCCGGATCTGGTGTTTTATTAAAATAATCCCGCGTCAGGCTGCTCATGTCGATAAGCATATCCGCGCTGGGCGGCTGACCGGCATTGGGTGAAACAGGCACGGGGCATCTCCATTAAAAGCCGTATCTTCGCACTCTGTCCGCCGCTTAAAAAAGCCGGGCGGATGCGTGTGAATCAGGGCCAATCGGACAATTTATTCCTCGCCGAAGCGGCTGTTGACCAGCCGTTCAAGTGCGTCCAGCGCGGCGGCGGCGTCGTCGCCATCGGCTTGAATTTTAAGGCTTGTGCCTTCGGTGGCGGCAAGCATCATCATGTGCATGATGCTTTTGCCATCCACGCATTGATCGGCTTTCCAAACGCGAATAGCGCTGCGGAATTGATTGGCGACATCCACAAATTGCATCGCCGGCCGGGCATGCAAGCCGAGCTTATTGGATATTTTAATTTCTCTTTCCATGTTGGCCTGTGCCGCTTCCAATGGTTGGGTTGTGTCATGATATCGCGGCATATTGTCCGCTGACGAACAGGGCTGACTTCAGGTGCGTTTGAAACGCGGTGGAAATCAGCGCGCCACGCCCGCCTGATCGGCTTCATCCAGCAGATCGCTGATTTCCTTGCCGGTCGCCGCTCTGCGTAAAAACCGGCGGAAGTTGTCCTGCTGGAGATTGCGGAAAATATTTTCCATGGCCTGCAAATGACCGTCCGGGCTTTCCGGCGGGGAAAGAAGCAATACAACACTATAGACCGGGGCCTGATCCAGCGCCGCGAAATCAACGCCGTTGGCGCTGCGGCCAATGGTTCCGACCCGCTTTTTAATAAGCGGATGCTTCACGTGGGGAACGGCCACGCCCTTTCCAAAGCCAGTGCTGCCATGCTTTTCGCGGTCGAGAATGGCTTTGCAGATGGTATCCACGTCCGCCTGGGCAATCGCCTTGTTTTCCGCCAGTGATACGACCAGCTCACGAATAACACCGTCGCGCGCCGTAGCCTTAAGATCAGGCACTATGGCGTCTTTAATAATAAACTCCGAGAACTTCATTGAATTTCCCCGTTCGGTTGTGGTCACGCCTCGCTATTTTCCCGCGGTATTCCGGATTTCACCGCCCGCCGCCGGCGGCCCGGCCGAAGTTGCTTACTCCGGATGTTTCCGGTTCCGGAATTTTTTCTTATGTTCGGAAATCTGGCGTTCGAGTTTGTGGACGACCATATCTATACAGGCATAAAGATCGTCACCTTCCATGCTGCCGACAAACATGTTGCGATGTTCCGCGCTGACGATAATTTCCACCCGTTTGGATTTCCCGGAGCTGCCGTCCAGGATAACC
>JAJZEY010000370.1 GCA_021805585.1 Planctomycetota bacterium | reverse complement strand
AAAATTGGCAGCCCCGACATTCTTGTCTGTGGGTATCGGGGTGTAAAGCAAGCATTCCTATCCGTGGTTTATGCACAGACAGAAATGCCTGTGTCAGCTTGGGTGGACGTCTGGAGACCGGGGGGCGGCCATCCTGGCCGCCGGGCATTGGCCTCCGGCAAGATCAAGCGGGCTGTATACGTCACTGGGGGGCGGGCATCTTGCCCATAAGGGATCACGTCATATTAATCGCGGCGGTAAATTTCCGTGGTTTGCTTTAGCTCATTGCTCATTGCTGTTATTCCTCCGCGAACCCTTTGGCCTTGCGGTGAATTTGATTTAAGAATCCAGTGAAGCATCGCCGCGTTTAAAACGGATTAGCCATTCGCCCGGTTCCAATAGCCGGAAAAATTGGCGGACCCGCCGGCTTGGAATTTGGCTTAATTCGCGGGGCAGGGGCGGATCAGCCAGGGGGCCACATACCGCCGAACGAATGCCGGTGCGGCGGCGAAATCATGTGAACCGAAATGATCGCATTCATCGGCCATGTTCGGATGCCAGGCGATCTGGAATAGTCGTAAATACGCGGCCTTTGCCGCCGAATCGGTACGAAGATGACTGGGCAGTCGAAAGCCCTTAAATCCGCAGGACCAGCTGTGGCGGCGGTCCGCGGAACCAAAAACCAGTGTCCCCAGACCCAGGACTCCGCCATCGCGGTCCGAATGGCAATTTAAAATTCCACGCCGCGTGCGCTCCAGAGCTTTGCGCAGGTCGTAACCGTCGCTCACCGCTCCGCCCAGCAATACCAGAGATTCAATCTTTCGCTCCGGCGGGAGCATTTCAATGGCGAATATCGCCGGACCCGCACCGCCGCTGTTGGCCACGATATGCACCGGTCGGCCGGGGAACGCATCCTGATATTCGGCAATTTCGCCCGCAAGCTCGGCGGCTTTGATTTTATTTCGCGAAATCCACATCAAATTGGGCAGATACCCCTCGGGCATGGGAAGGCCCCAGTAAAAAATCCGCTTTGCACCCGGAACATCACCCGCAGAAAGAGCCTCGCGAATATCTTCCGGAAAAGGGCCGGCCGCCTCAATGCCCGGAAGAATAATCGTCAGTCCACGGTCCAGGTCCACAGAAGCCAGTGTTTGCGCGGGGAAAAATCCGCGACCGCTGAATCGGCTCAGTAGCACTTCCAGCAAACGCTTGTGCGTGCGAACGGTGGCCTTCAAATGCCGTATCCATTTCGGAGGGCGGACGGTCAATACGATATCCGCGCCACTTATTATTGCGCCCCTTGCGCGGGTCGAATTGGCGATAACACGCGGTTCAAGGCGAGCATCCGACGGTTGAATCATGGCGACTCCAGCAGCGCATCCCCAATTAAAGGTTAATCCATTCTTGGCGGAATATTCTCACAAAGCAAATGCCAATATTCAAAAAAGGGTTTCGCCCCGTCAGACTCGGCCTGACTAACTTGACAATGCGTGGCAGGACGGATAACCTAAAAAATTAGGTTTAACGGAGTCGGACCTGTGCGCTTAAGCCACAACCGCATGGCAGTTTGTGGCGTATATAATGATGCCAACCGCCGCAGGTTTAACTTGGTTATGAGGAGTTGATTATGAAATTGGGTCGTCCGTTAATGGGAATAGTGTTCGCATTGGTCGCAGGGGCGGCGATATATTTGGGCCTGCCGGTTGGCGGCCGGGGCGCTGCGGGCATGGCCCGCGCCGGCACCCCCAAGCCGGCCATTATGGTAGCCGGTGTTGCGGTGACCGACCGCGTGCTGGCCCGCGGATTAAACTATTTATTAACCGTTCAACAGCCCAACGGGGCCTGGCTGGACCAAGTTGGGCCGGCTACGACCGCACTTGTGGTGAAGGCTTTTTTACAGGCGGGAATACCCGCTTCCAGCCCGGCCATTGTCCACGCGCTGCATTACATTAAAAGCACGCACCAGCCCGATGGCGGCTTTTATGTTCACAACATGCTTCAGAATTACAATACCAGCATTGTGCTTAGCACCCTGGCCATTCTTCCCGGCAAGGACTGGAAAAAGCAAATTCACGAGGCCCAACATTACCTGATTTCCCTGCAACGCGTCGCGCCAATGAAAGATGCCAATGGCCAACCGATCACACCCGACAACTCCTGGTACGGCGGCGTGGGCTATGGTGCCGGTCGCCCGGACCTTTCCAATACCACATTTTTCATCTCCGCCCTGCATGACAGCGGAATTCCGTCATCCAGTCCGGTTATTCAGCGGGCACTGGTATTTGTAACGCGCTGTCAGGAAAACAGCGAAACCAATGCGCAACCTTTCGCCAAAGGACTTAGCAATGGTGGATTTATTTACACGGCGGCCAATGGTGGCGAATCACAGGCGGGTGACCGGGACAATCTGAAAGGTGGTGCCACTCTTTCCGCCTACGGTACCATGACCTACGCCGGCTTGAAAAGCATGGTGTATGCCGGCCTTACCAAAACCGATCCGCGGGTTAAGGCCGCTCTTAAATGGATACGGGCCAACTGGACACTCTCCTTTAATCCCGGAACCGGTCACAGTAAAATGGGACTGTTTTATTATTACCTGATGTTTGCACGCAGCCTGGCCGCATTGGGCACGCCGGAAATTACCGATGCCAACGGCATTCGACACAACTGGCGACGGGAAATACATGAAATGCTTGCCGCCTTGCAGCGGAAAAATGGTTCCTGGAAAAATATCTGGTCCAAACGGTGGCTGGAATTTAACCCGGTCCTCGTGACCAGTTATAGCTGCCTGGTGCTGGATGCCGCGGATGGCAACCCGCCGACGGGTGCCAAATAGCCCGCTTTTTATGTTTCTGTCGCGCGCGAAATGCGCTTTGGCGTCAAATTCCGGTAGCGCCCGCCATGGTCGGAACGGAAAATGGCGCATAGATGGGGCTTCGACAGGGAGGCGTAAGAGCGCACTATTGCTTTGTCACAGCATAATTTTAGGGTCCGGCGACTTGGGGCTGGCCATCCTGTGTAACGGGACAAAACCGCGGATTTCGCCAATGACGCGGATACGCGGGGCCATGGGCAGTAAATAAATGTAATTTGAAAATAAGTTCGGCGGCCACGGTTTGTCACTCCTATCCGCGCAATTGCGGTTCATCATAACACCCTCTGCCGGAACCGAGGCGTGCGGCGGCGAAAAGCACGGCGCGTATTTCCACAAAAAAGAACTGTAATTGATCTTTTGGCCCCCCGCGCAATTTTCCGTTAAACTTCCGTTTCCCACGATTCGGGCACATGAATGCCGCCGCATTGTGGCAATTGGTTGCATGTTCGGTTCACGATTGGTTCGTGATCGGCTATGGGTGTAACCGAAAGGCACACAGGAGTCAGAAATATGGCCGCTGGTTCTTCCGCCACTCATCGGACGGCACTTTGCTTCATTGGGGCGGGCAATATGGCCGAGGCCATTGCCCGCGGAATTATTTCCGCCGGACTCTTGAAGCCCGGTCAGATGGCCGCGGTTGATCCTTCTCCGGAACGGCTGGCATTGTTTTCCCGCGACTTGCGTATTGCCGGCGCGGATGATGCCGCACTGGCTGCCGCACGGTCGGATTGTGTGATTCTGGCCGTCAAGCCACAGAAAATAACGGAAGCTTTAACCGAACTTAAGTCGGGCATTCATTCCGGCACCCTGCTGATCAGCATCGTAGCTGCCGTCTCCACCCGTTACATTGAAAGTATTCTGCCACCGGTTCGCGTGATTCGCGTGATGCCTAACACTCCCATGCTTGTGGGATGCGGGGCCAGTGGAATGTGCCGGGGAAATCTGGCATCCGCGGACGATATGGCCACGGCCCGCAAACTATTCGGGGCCTGTGGTAAAACCGTGGAAGTTCCGGAAAACCTGATGGATGCCCTGACCAGTCTTTCCGGTTCCGGGCCGGCGTATGTATTTTTCATGGCCGAGGCGCTGGCCGCCGCCGGACAAAAAATGGGCTTGCCCAAGGCGGAAGCGGAACTTCTGGCCCGGCAGACCATTATCGGTGCCGGCAAAATGCTGGCGGAATCAACTGATTCCGCGGTTGAGCTTCGCCGTAAAGTCACCAGCCCCGGCGGCTTTACGGAAGCTGCCATTCAAACGATGGAAGCACGCGGTTTTGGCGCGCTCATGGAAACCGCCCTTGCCGCCGCACAAGAACGTGGGCGGCAGTTGGCACGGTAAGGACTTATTTGTGCGCGGATTGGCCCTGGTGATGCCGCCGTCGGTTAAAGAATTCTGAAATATGTACGAGACGAAGCGGATGTACGCCATTGAAGTAATCACGGAATTTTGCGCCGCTCATCAGCTTCGCCTGGCGGATGGTGGCGTGGAACCGCTGCATGGCCACAACTGGCACGTGATGGTGCGGGTGGAGTGCAGTAATCTTGATGCGTTGGAAACGGTCATGGATTTTCATGCGCTTCAAAGAATTGTGGATCAACTTGTTCAGCCGTGGGCGAGCCGAAATCTTAATGATTTTCCCCCATTTAATCGGCAATGGAACCCATCGGCGGAACGAATTGCCGAATATATTGGCCGGGAATTAGCGAAGCAAATGCCGGCTAAGGTTCGGCTGGGCGAAGTTCGAATTACCGAGGCCCCCGGTTGCGCGGCGATTTTTCGGCCGGAATAATAAGAAACCAGGCGAAAATTGAACTCAATATAATTTATCGATCAGTTTACGAGTCCGATAACAATCGCGTCATTCAAAAAGTTGCATGATCACGGGATTTGGCGCATCGGACCGAGAATCCATGCGGCATTTTGTTGACAAGACCACTGGGGGGTATTAACATCATTACGTCGGTTTGAGAATCCGACCTGATAAGAGCTGCGAGCAACCACCCCCATGATGTTAAAAACCACAGGTTAGAACAGTCAGAAATCGTTGTTGTTTGAAGCGATTCAGGAAAGATTGTTGCGAGCGGGAGAGACATTCCCGTCCAGTTTTCTTTCAATTGTAGTCAGGATGTTCAGGCTTGCGGGGCAGTGGAACTGCCCGGTTCCTGAAACTGTTTGGTTCCTGATTGTCAGTTCTCTTTTATGCGTTATTGATGCGAGCCTTTGGCTTGCGGCGTATGAGAGGGAACAGCGTTTCTTCGCGATAAGCGTGTCGCAATTTAATAAGGAAAAATAACATGTTTAACAACACCACCGCCGGAAAAATTAAAGCCGCCTCCGTTTTTGCCTGCGTCTTGGCCGCCGCAATGAGCTCTAGAGCGGCCTTTGCGGGCACCAGTACCACCGTTACCTGGAACTTCGGCACCGCCTCAAGTTCGGCATCAAAACACCTCACGGGAAATTTGGGTCCTAGCGCCACTTTCACCGGCACCGAAAACCCGGCCAACTCCCTTGGCTTCCCGTTAAGCAGCGACTTGGGCATTACCGCCTATGGTGAGGAAGTTGGAACTTCAATTCAGACAGTTACGAATTACAATGACCGAAGACAGGTGGGGCAGTCCACAGTTACCACAACCCTCCATTCATCCTCAGCCATAGCGCTTTACGGAAAAAACAGCGGTACCACCGAAACTGGCCTTGGACTTAACGGCTTCACTGACGATGAGATCAGTGATACAACCCCGACAATCTATAAAGCTACGAAATCTACCAAAGATACCCATGACAAGACGGTAACCACAACCGAAACCTACCAGACTGGCATGGTGCAAATTGACCTTACGAACATTCTGGCTTTCCTGGCAGATGCCAGCCCGGCTGACGCCACGCTCACCATCGGCAGCTTGCAAAGCCCGGATGAAGCCATTATTTCCGTGTCCAAAGCGCTTGGCACCATCGGTACACAAATTGGCTCAGTAGCCTCTGGAAACGGGTCAGATCAATCCACCACTATTTCGCTAAGCCAGTTGAC
>JAJZEY010000612.1 GCA_021805585.1 Planctomycetota bacterium | reverse complement strand
GCACGTTTTCCGGCCGACCGATCCGCACATCATGGACTCCCGTGGAATAATATGCCGCGCAATGTGCAGGCAAACGCACGCCCGCCAGCAGGTTGTCGCATTTCATATCGGCTTGAACTTCCACCAGCGGCCATGGCGCATGCGCTATACGGAACCGCCGCAGCCGTCCTTGGCGCAGGGTAAATGCGGTGTAACGTTCCATCAGAAAATGCTCCTGGCTTCCGGTTTGACCGGCGTAGCAGATGGCGGTGGGCGTCCACCGGGCGCGGCAGTCCCAGCGTGCGGCCTTTGCGTGCATGTGTCGCGTGGTCACGCCCGCGGCGGCATTTGTGTGGTAATGAATTGTTCCCAGGTGATAGGGCAAACCATAAAGCATGGGCCCCAGCAGAACCGCGAGTCGATTGGGAATCCATTCTCTTAAGAAATAAATGCCCCGGTCATTTCCGCACCGGACATAAGTCCGTACATTCAGGAAGCCGTGGCGGGCCAGCGGAGCACCCAAGATTTCCGTAACCCGGCCCCCAAATGTCGGTCGCAAACGCGCTTGTGTAAATGCCGCCAGAGTCACATAGGCGCAGCCGTCGTACAGGTCCAATTCCAGCGGCACCGCCGGACACAACAGATGGGGGGCCACGCGAAAATGGATAAACAGCATGTCCAACCAGTCCGCTAAAAAGGCCGCACGCAGCGGCGTATCGTGCCGGGCGGCTTGTGCTTCAGGCTCCACCTTGTGTTCATTGCCGATCGTTGCGGTCATGGCACGGTCTCCTGATATTTCAGGTATTCAGTTCTTACGTGACGCAGTCCGATTGCACGCGCTTTGCAGGCCGAAAATGGCGCTGATGCGATAGCGATTTGCAGCCACTAAGTGATACGCGGCTTTGGCCAGGGAATAGAGCGGCTCTCGACGGATCAGCCAGGCCAGGGGGCGAACCCAGCCAAAGCCGTCGGCCAGGAACAGATAAACATCCAGCCCCATCAGCACCCGCCCCGTCGCGGTGCAAAGAATAATTTGGGGTTCATTGGGGATGGTAAATTCGCTGGTATACTTTGCACATTCCACGCTGTTCCAACCCCGTACGGCAAATCCCCGCCGCCAGAGCCGTGGTGTGACCGCCGCGGCCCACCGGCTGCACAGGCCACATTGATCGTCATAAAATATCCGGTGCATGACCGTTCTCCTTAAGTATCTGTAAGTTCTGAAAAAACAGAAATTACTATCCAAAAAAGGGGGCTTATGCCGCCCCGCCAATCCACCGCCGCAGCTTTTCCCCCAGACCCACAAATTTAATAACCGATTTGGTGGGCAATCGCCGGATGTTTTCATACCAGGCGCTCATGGTTTCAAAAAATTCCAGCATGCGGCCGATCCGCTCACGGGTAACGCCCTGGGACGAATCGCCGCGCTGCAGCTCGGCCATGCAATCACGCAACAATGCGACGGTCGGGTCAATTTCCCGTTTCTTGCGTTCATCCAGTACCGTGCGGAACATTTCCCAGACATCCTGAATTGACTCAAAATAATCCCGCCTGTCCGCCAATTGGGGAACCACGCGCACCACCCCCCAGCCCTGAAGTTCCTTCAGGCTGGAGCTGACATTCGACCGGGCAATGGAAAGCGTTTCGGCAATCTGTTCGGCATTCAACGGGTTCGGACTGATATACAGAAGCGCATGAATTTGCGCCACCGTGCGGTTAATGCCCCATCGCGATCCCATTTGCCCCCAATGCAGAACAAACTTCCGGGCAACTGGAGAAATATCGTTCATGGCATGGTCCTTGTGTCTGAAAATTCTGTTAATGCAGAATATAGTGCATTGCGATTGGATATGCAAGCCCCCGCACAAAATAAGATCGTGCCCCGCCGCGGAGCGCGGCTTGACGGATCTTTAAAAGCCGCATTGCGGCCAACTGACCGCCGCCTTAGGCCGCACGTTGCTAAATCTTGCACCGGAAGGAATATGCCCCGGACGGGACTTGAAAACGAATTTGGCCGGCCTCCGCTGACAGCAAATGGAATCGCCGAGCGAAAATATCCGATTCCGTCGCATCCGCCAATCGAATATCGGCGGTGCGTTTTGCCGGTAGAATGACAATTGCCGCGGTTCCAATCGGTATGTGCACATCCAATGCCAGCCAGCCGGAGGCTGCCCGCCAATCAATCGAAATAGGGCCGCATGGAGATTGAAAACTTCCGCGGCACCAGCGAACTTCGGGCGTGGGGCGGGGATGAACGATAAATTTCCGCCAGCCCGGCGCGGTCTCATCCGGTATTAAACCCGCCACATAATTCCACAACCATTCACCAATGGAACTCCACGGCCAATGGTTTAACGAAAGTGTAACCACCTGTCCCTTTTCATAGGCGTTGAAAGATTCCCAGAATGTCGTGCCAATGGAATCCACCATATATCCCCACGATGGCCGCGCAACCTGATTGACCATGCGGCTGGCCACATCATGGCGACCGAGTCGCGACAGGCATTGCACCAGCGCCCGGGTGCTTAAGAATCCAGTGGTCAGATGCCCATGGTTACTGGCAATAGCCGCGCTTAGATGATTCATTGCGCCGGTGCGCCGCGGTTCATCCAGCAAGTTGAATTCAAGCGCCAAAGCATAGCTTCCCTGCGCATTTCCAGGAATAAAACCATCCGGTGCGACATACCGCGCCGCGAAGGCCGTGCGAATGGCGGCAAACAGCAAGCCGTATTGCCTGGCATCGGCGGTGTTATCCAAAACCTGGGCCGATCGTGCCAGCAGGTCGGCGCTACGGGCAAAATAGGCCGTAGCCGCTAAGTCCTTAGGTGTTACCGGGGTTCCCGCGCTTAGCCAGTCGCCCCAGTCCTCGCCGCGATTATTTAACCATAAATGATTCGGATTATGCCGGGCGACAAAATCCACCCAGCGCTTCATCGCGGAATAATGCTTTTCCAGAATGGTGATATCTCCGGTGGCCCGGAATACATCCCAACCCATAAATAGTGCGCCATCCGCCCAGCCCGGCGACCCGGCCGCGATAGTCGTGCCGCGCAACTGGGCGTGCGGGCAAATGTCCGTGAATTGGCCGGCGGGGCACTGCGAATCACGCGTATCCTGCAGATATTTGGTGAAAAACGCGGCCCCATCCATATTCAGCATCGCGGTGTTCACGCAGTCACGTATGTCGCCCAGCCATGCCAGCCGTTCCGCCCGGGCCGCACAGCCCGCGGGAACGTCGAACAGCATATTCCACTGTGTCCATCGTGTGGCCGTCATTAATTTATTAAACAATGCGTTGGAACAGGAAAATTCGCTGATGGTGGCCAGATTATTCCGCACCGGCTGGCCAATCAACGTGTCGGCTTCCGGCCGGCCCGGAAGACCGGTAACCTCAACATATCTAAAACCATGCCATGTAAAATGCGGTTCAAACACCTCCCGGCCCGTTCCCGCAAGATAAACGTCGTCGCGTTGCAGCGCGTCCCATAAATTGGCTTTGTCAATCGCACCATCCGGAGTCAGACATTCGGCATGACGCATGGTGATATGTGTGCCCGCCGTGCCGGAAACAGTAAGCCGACAATGCCCGGAAAATTCCTGGCCAAAATCAAACAGATAAACCCCCGGCGAGGTTTCCTTCCGCCCGGCCGGACGCAAGGACTTCTGACACACGGTGGGTTGCGTGCGATGCCACGCCAAGGCCGCATCATCCAGAGGAATTCGGTATGCCGGCGTCCACTGGTGATCGTCAAAAGCGGTGGTCTCCCAGTCCGGAATCTTCATGCGCAAATCGTGACATTCGCCCGCCAGCGGGTCGCCATAACGAATATGGCCGTTCAGGGTCGATTTCCAATGTTCGTCCGTCGTTATAACCACACGTTGGCCGCCGGCGAGTTCAATTTCCAGTTGTACCAGAAGTTTTGGAACGTAGCCGAAAATGTAGCACATATCAAAAAGATTCATGTGCCCCGCGTACCAGCCATAACCAAGCAGTCCGGAAATAGCGTTGTTCCCGGATTCAAGAAGATGCGTCACATCGTGAACATGATACAAAACCCGCTTATTAAATTCGGTAAAGCCGGGTGCGAGGCGGCCGTTGGAAACGGTTTTGCCGTTAATGCCAAGCTCATAAAATCCCCGCGCGGTGGAATAAAGTGTAGCGCTTCGCACTGCGGAAGGCAGAAAAAAGGACCGCCTCATAAATGCCACGCGTGATGTGGTCTGCCCCCATGGGACGCCTTCCACTTTCACCACCAGTTCCGGTGGCGTGGCGATATTCCAATGCAGCGGGGAAACAAAATTGTCCAGCGGTCGCCACGGGTCGCCGGGCGCGGCGGGCTGATAACCCACGGAAAACGTGCCGGTGGTCAGATACCGGCTGGATATGTCCTTTGTTTCCACGGAATCCAGACAGGTTGCAGCCGCACCCCGGGCAATATTGCGACCCGCGGCGAAAACCTGAAATCCACCCAGCGCAAAAGCCCAAAAGCGACAATCCCAATAGGCCAGACGGGTGACGGTAAGCCGCACATACCGCGCGGTAACCGGTGAAAAATTGAAGCGAGGCACCGGAATTGCCGGCGGTCGAGGGCTGGGCACATCCGCATGGGTCTGGTCCACAACGACGCGGGCGTCGGAAAAGCGTTTGTCGGTGGCCACTTCAATACGGAAGCGGAGTGGATAAAGAAAAGAGGGGTAGTCCGATTGCAAAAACGCGGGGCGTGCGGGATCCAGTTGTACGCCATCAATCGCATTGGCTTGCCCAAGGTCCAGCACGATCCATTTGGCGGCATCCGCGCGATCGGCAATTGCACTGCGGTAACAATGAATGGGCACCCGCGGCATATTTTCCACTTTGGCCAGAGTGGAATCCGTCAGCCACTGCGCCTGCCAGTCGGATTGCTGCAAAAGACCCATCGTCCAGCGGGCGGGTTGGCTCCAGTTGGACATCCGCCCGGACTGATCTTTTATGCGAACCCGCCACAGACAGACCTGCCGTGATAAAAGCGGCTTTCCACCATAAATAATTTGCATACCCGTGTGGGAGCCCAGCAGTCCTGAATCCCATACATCCGCAGCGTCGGATGCGAAAAATCGCGGTGCGGATGCCACCTGCACCTGGCAGCCCGTTTGGGAAAGTCCCTGTGCACCTTCGTCCGCGCATGCCAACTGCCAGGTTAACACCGGCCTTATATCATCCACGCCGATTGGATCCACAAGATGGGCACAACGCAATTGCACCGGTCTGATGGTCGAAAACGGACTTCCGGCCGATCCGCGCGGGGATTTGTCCTGACGGCCTGTCGCCAGTCCGGCCCCGGACGCGGCGGTGGCCTGCAATAGTTGGCGGCGGGAAATGGATATTCCGCCGGCTGAAGAATCGCCTTTTTTGTTCCGCTGTTCACGCACGTGAATACTCCAAAAGCCGTAAAAAAATCACTGAATCGCTGCCCGAATATAGATTCAAAGCTCGGCCATTTTATCTTATGAAGTCAGCATAATGCGGTTTGGTGATATAAAACAGGTCCGTACCTGTTATTCCCAAGAAAAACCGATCACCCTTACTTTAAAACGCGCGTGCTCCGTCAAGCCTGATTGACAGGCTTGACCAGGCACCAGGCCACCCGTGCCGGCGGTCAAAATAGCGCCTTCTACCGCACGGACGGAAAGTCGGTTAATCTATTGGGCGGTATGGCACGGCATTTGAAAGGGGTATCACATGCATCGCATCACGCTGTTGGTAAAACCGAATTGTGACGCCTGTAAGGCGGTGCGGCGCGTCATTGAACTGGTGGTCACGCCGCATGTACCAGCGGTGATCGAGGAAATTGACATTACCCGCGATCCAGCCCTGCTGGAAAAATACCAGAACCGCACGCCGGTGGTGCTGGTGGATGGCATTGAAAAAT
>JAJZEY010000012.1 GCA_021805585.1 Planctomycetota bacterium | reverse complement strand
AGCGCGGTCACGGGTGGATCGGAAGAGACCGGGATGATCGGCTTAATTCCACGGACGCGCCGGTCGAGCGTCGCAATAGCGTCACGAATGCGTGTGCTTAAAGCAATAGAAACAACCTGACCACCATAACGGATATCGTAAAAAATTCGGACCAGTTCATCGGCTTCGGGCAGGTCGCTGCCCGCGGCGACCACCGCGGCGGACACAAATTCCCTGGGAGTCTGCGTATCGTTGCGCTGAATGCCGATTCGTTCAAGAATTTCCACCAGCCGGTCAAAAAACGCCAGGTCCCGCGTCAATTGCCGCTGCATTCCGCGGTCCATTCCTTTGACCATCCGCACCACCAGGCTTCGCCGCTGTTTCCGCCACAGGTGCAGAAAAAACAAGCCCAATGCCACCGCGCCCAGCGCGCCAATAAGAAACAGAATTCGTTTGCTTGCGCCAATGTGCCGATCCGTAAAAAGGACCCGCATCATTAATTCAATATGATGGATCGACTGCATAACGGTATGGCCAACAGCTTTGCCGAGCATTTCGATTTTTAAAATAATATTGCGGCGCATGGATTCGTTGAATGCGATAATGCTTTGCAGCCACTGGAGACGGACCCATTGAAAAAAATCCGTAATTTCAGTGAACCAGGTCAGCTTCTGCTGAATGCTGGTAAGGGAAGACGCCGGAGAGGGATCATAATCCACCCATCCCTGTCCCGGGATAAATACCTGTACCCAGGCGTGGGCGAATTTCTGGCGAATAATGTAATAACCGGCGATCGGGTTATAGTCGCCGCCATGATAGCCCGTCGCCATGCGGGCCGGAATGTTCAAACTGCGACAGAACATGACCATCGCGGAAGCGAAAAATTCACAATAGCCGCCGATTTTCCGCTTATTGAACAGGAAATCCTCGGTAGGGTCCATGTTTGAATCCACAGGGGTCATATCAAAGGAATAAGGGTAATTGGCGCGAAGCCATGTACAGAAACGATCCGCCAGAAGCATATCCACGTGGGCTTCGGTCGCGGGCGTGCGCTTTAATTTCAACAGCGGACCGGCCACTTTTTCGGCCAGCGCGATGACCCGCTTCGGGATTGGGGCGGAATGAATCCGGGACACGGCATTAAGATCAAACGGCTGATAGCGCATGGCCACCGGAAAAAGCACCGGCCGTTGCGGACCAATAATTTTCGGATTGTATTTCAACGCCGTTTCCACGGAATAGCTGATTGCCCCGGCCTGACGAGGCGAACAGATCATAGACCCGTCGCTCAACCGAAGCACCCGTCCAAGACCCCTGCCTGATAATTTCACTGCCGGCTCAATGGCAAAAAGCGTATTGGCCTGCGGATGATCAAAGGTGAAATGCTCGGTGATAACGTTCCGCGTATCGTAAAGCGATGGCGAAACCAGTATCACGGGTGCCCCGGCCATCAGGTGAACGCGCTGATCGGATCGCATGGAATTGTATGACCGGATCCATTCATGGGTGGCCCCATCGTAAACATCCAGAGTTCCACCGACGAAGTAGGGCTGATAGCCTTCGCTGCCGATATTTTTCCCGTTTTTTTCAATGGCAACTTCAGCCACACGGGCATTGCTTTGTTGAAGCGTTCCGAGTTGGCCCATGGTCACGTGCCGCGAAAATCCGGTTTTCACCGGACCTCCATTGAGCTGCCAGTTGGCAAACAGTTGATTGACGCTGGAGCGTGGAAACAGAACAAATACCAGACAGGCAAAGATAAATAGAAACAGGCCGATGCCAACACTTAACCGGCGCAAATCTCGGGCAATGACGTTCTGCTGTCCGGCCGCGGTCATCATCAGGTCGGCACCGGCGTGGCGAGCCATGGCCCGCTGTGTTTCGCACTGCAAATGAAAAATCAGACTGACATAAAGTCCCGCGGACAGGTAGAGAAGCAGAACCATCGCGAACACCGGCGACGTGCTTAGGATCGCACCGGAAAGCACCAGCAGGAGACTTAGAATCATGATCTGGCCGTAGTCCCGATTGGTCTTGGTTTCAAAGAGTTTGCAGATGACAAGGCCGAAAATAAAATGGCCCAACCCCAAAAGAAGATTAGGCTGGCGATAAATAACCAGTTCCCAAAACAGCATCATCGCAATCATTAGCACGGACAGATTGATGATCCATCGGGGCACCGGTGGAGCGGCTCCCTTTTCCACAAGCCACCAGCTTATGCCCACGGCGGCGACGGCCATGGCCATTAATCCGTAATTCGCGGAAGCGTAAGTAAACCCAGTCAGGCTAAGGAGCACCAGAATGTAGGCAAGTGCCTTAAAACGACGAAGAAAGTTCATGTGTTAACCGCCTGATTCACGCGCGGCGGCAAACCATTCATTTTCCGCCGCCCGCAAAAATCGCTGCCACGCCAAGGACCCGTTATCTCAACCGGACCTACGGCCGCGGAGTGTCTCGTTCCGCCCACGGGTCATCGTTGGAGGACTGGCCACAGCCGCGCCCTGTATTATCGGCCAACGACGGTCCGCGGGTAAAGTCGAATTTCGGCCGGGCAATACCGTAAAAGATTAACAGTAACACCCTTGCAATCACCGAGTACCCTCATGCTCCGCCAATCCTGATTTGCAGGCTTGACCCGGCAATCAAGGTTTAAACCGCGTCGGCATGCTGTTTTTCCAACCGGCGGAGCGAAACGGGCAATTCAAAGTGCATGTCTTCATCCGTGACATGGCGAGATTCAACGGTTGCGCCGTAACGCGACTTAAGCAAATTAACGATTTCCTGAACGAGGTCTTCCGGGGCCGAAGCGCCGGCGGTCAGCAAGACCGTGCCGACGTTTTCAAACCAGGAGTAGTCTAAATGAGAGACATCATCCACCAGATAAGCCCGGGTGCCGCGATTGACGGACATTTCCACCAGGCGTTTGGAATTGGAGCTGTTCTGGCTGCCTACAACCAGAACCATATCGCATTCGGGGGCGAGTTTCTGAACGGCGGTCTGCCGGTTGGTGGTGGCGTAGCAGATGTCCTCTTTAGGGGGCGCCTGAATCCGCGGAAATTTAGCCTTAAGTGCGGCAATTATTTTGGCCGCATCGTCCAGACTAAGCGTGGTCTGAGTCAGATACGCCACGCGGTGGTCATCGGGGATGCTTAATTTTTCAACATCGGCAACACATTCCACTATGCTGATGGCGGCAGGCGCTTCTCCGAGGGTGCCCACCACTTCGTCGTGGTCGGCATGGCCGATAAGAACAATCGTGAATTTCTGGCGGGCGTAGCGGATGGCTTCGTTATGGACTTTTGTTACCAGCGGACAGGTGGCATCCACTTGAATCAGTCCGCGGGCGTTGGACCGTGCACGTACTTCAGGCGATACGCCATGCGCGGAATAAACGACCGTACCACCGTTGGGAACCTCATCAACGGAATCCACAAACACAACCCCCTGCCGGGTGAACCTCTCCACCACATGGCGGTTATGAACAATTTCATGGTATACGTAAACCGGTGCTCCCTTTAGTTCCAGTACGCGGTCCACACATTCGATGGCCATATTGACGCCCGCACAAAAGCCACGTGGATTGGCCAGTAGAATCTTCATTTTGTCTTCTCCGAAAAAGGGTTCCTGACCCGCCGACTATCGCGTTAAGCGCCCGCCACACCGGCGAGTTCATTCACACAGGCTTATTGTACCCCGCTTATTCCGCCGGCCATATTTGCAAGCCGACCGGAATTCGGGACAATAAGAAGTCCTGCCTCCAATATCTTACCCGATTTGGTGGCGGCTGACCAAGCCTTTAAACCGGTTATTTGGTCTGGTTTTCGTGGCAGACAGGAATCGCGTACCGAGCAACTCAATGGACCCGAATATTCTTACCCAAACGCCCGCAGGTCCGCCGCCAACGGTTGAAATGGCCATGGCTCCGATGACGGATCCGGTCGCCGCCGCGCGATATACCTGGAAACTGGCCCATGAACATTACGAGAATTTCACGGTTGTCTCGTGGCTTGTTCCCAAAGCTCTCCGCCAGGATTTTTGCAATATTTACGCCTTCTGCCGCACCGCCGACGACCTGGGGGATGAAGTGCCGGATAGGGCGACCGCGCTCAATTATCTTGAGGATTTTCGCCGCCAAACGGTGGCATGTTACTCGGGAGATACGCGGACGGCGATATTTTCGGCATTGCGCGGCACAATAGACCGGCACAAAATTCCCATCCAGCCATTTTTAGATTTAATTGACGCTTTTGTGCAGGACCAGCGCATTCACCGTTATGAAACATTTGATCAAGTTTTGGATTACTGCCGCCGCAGCGCCGACCCGGTCGGCCGTCTGGTCCTGCATCTTGGGGGCTACAGTGATCCGGAAAGGCAACGTTATTCCGACAAAATTTGTTCCGCTTTGCAGCTTGCCAATTTCTGGCAGGATGTACGGTCCGACATTTTGCGACGAAACCGCATCTACCTTCCAAGGGAATCCATGGGCCGATTTGGCGTGACCGAGGAACAGATTATCGCAGGCCGCTGCGATCAGAATTACCGCAACCTCCTGCATTTTGAAGTGGACCGTGCGGCTGAACTGTTTGGTCAGGGCCGGCCCCTGCTGGCGCTGATCCGTCCCGCTATGCGGACGCAGATTTCCCTTTTCAGTCGGGGGGGGCTGGCAATACTTGCCGCAATTCGCCGATTGAATTACGACACGCTTTCCTCTCGCCCTGCGCTTTCCAAGGCGCAAAAGCTGGGATTGATGGGACGGGCGGTAACGGCTATGGCTATCAATTCGCTAATGCCGGGAGGACGGACATGACCCTGGCCACCACCCCTTCGATCGACCGGAGTCTGGCCGAATCGCAGACATTTTGCGATGACGTAACGCGCATTCAGGCCCGCAATTTTTATTATGGACTTAAACTGTTGCCTCCGGCAAAGCGACGCGGAATGTTTGCCCTTTATGCGTGGATGCGCCTGGCGGATGATCTGGCGGATGACTCGGCTAACCAGTCCGCGGACAGCCGAATTGCCGCACTCGAAGCGTTCCGCCGCGCCACGCACGAAGCTGCGAAACAGCGGCGCGTGCCGGGAACCGATTCGTGGCCCGGCTGGGGTGCGTTTATTCATTGTGTGGAATCTTTTGGGTTGGATATTGACCTGCTGGACGCCATGATTGACGGACAGGTGGGAGACATTTTGTTCACGCAGCCCCCAACATTTGCCCAGCTTCATGATTATTGCTATCAGGTGGCCAGCGTGGTGGGCCTGGCCAGCATTCAAATTTGGGGATTTACGGGCGGTGAAAAAACCCGTGCCATGGCCGTGGACCGGGGAATCGCGTTTCAACTGACCAATATTTTACGTGATGTGCGCGAAGATGCCGCGCGCGGACGGCATTACCTTCCACTGGAAGATATGCACCGGTTTTCCGTTAAGCCCGACGAACTTCTGTCCGAATCAGGTCGTGCGGGCGTGGACGCGTTGCTGCGTTTTGAAATCCAACGGGCCGAAGATTTTTTTGCCCGCAGCGCCGGCCTGGAAGCCTGCATTTCCGCCGACAGCCGCGCGTCGTTATGGGCCATGACGGCAATTTATTCCGGAATTCTGCGTAAAATTTCCCATGACCCACTGCAGGTGCTTAAGGGTCGCGTCAGGCTAAGCTCCATAAGCAAATCCTGGATTGCCCTGCGCGCCTGGATTTCCCGCTAGCGGTCGGCGGGCCGGAGGCACAACAAAAGCCAACCAAAAAAACTAGAGGCCCAGGCGGTGCCCGACGTTGTATCCGCCATGCCCCGGTTTCCGCACCCTTAAAACCACAGCGCGTGTTCTTTTAGAGCGGTTCGAGGCGATTGTCATGCCCTTGGCGACTTGCGTCTATTGCCATAATATGAACGCGGTACGAATTAGGTATCGGTAATCGCGAAAGGAAC
>JAJZEY010000244.1 GCA_021805585.1 Planctomycetota bacterium | reverse complement strand
CCGAATGTGGGCGGCTGGCCCCATGGCCGCGGCTGGATCAACACCAGCACACTTTTTGCGCGGTACGCGGTCCCACTGTATATGGTGGCCGGAAGACCGCCGTGGAATCAGCCACCGGCGGCAAAGGCCGGGACGCAATTGGCCGCGTTTGAAACCGGCTTTTCACCGGGACGATTACTGGCGGAACGGAACATCTCCACGACCGCGGCCGCCGTTGATTTTTTTATTGATTTGCTGATTCAGGACCAAATTGAACCAAAAAAGCGCGACGCTCTGCTGCGGTCGGTTTCCAATTCAAACACGGCGCGCGATGAGCCACTGAATATGGGCATGGCCCATTGGAAGTTGCTGAACCTGCTGGAACTTGTAATGGCCATGCCGGAATATCAGCTCTGTTAATCCGCGTTACGCCGCACGGACCTGAAACCGAAAGGAAACCTTTATGGATTCTCTTCACACACGCCGTATATTTTTGTCCCGCGGGCTGACCGTGTTGTCCGCGGCGGCCACGCTTCCGCTGTTTGTGCAGCGAACCGCCTTTGCCATGAACAATCCGCACGATCTGCCGCTGACCCAGGCCGCTGCGGGCCGCGGTGATTCACGCGTGCTGGTGGTCATACAAATGGGTGGCGGAAACGACGGGCTTTCCACAGTCATTCCTGTTGACAATGATGATTACCGCCGCGCCCGTCCGCGGCTGGCCATTACCCAAAACCTTCTCCCGCTGGATAAATCACTGGCCTTGCACCCGGCCATGAAAGGCTTAAAGGCGCTTTATGATGAAGGGCGCATGGGCGTGGCACTGGGAGTGGGTTACCCGAATCCGAATCGTTCGCATTTTAGATCGATGGCCATCTGGCAAACCGGTCAGCCCGCTATTGATGGCAACAGCGGATGGCTTGGACGCTATTTTGACGCCCAATGTTGTGGGGCCGACCCCGTAAAACCCGACGCGGGCATCAGCATCGGTCCGCTTTCACCGCTCACGCTTAAGGGAGCCAAATTTCAGCCGATTTCATTCCAGACACCGGAACTGTTCCAGTGGCTGCCGGGCCGCGGGAAAGACGCCTATCATCGGCACCTGCATGAAGCTTACGAAATCGTCAATGGAATAAATCCCGCCGCAGTCGCGGGAATGCCCCGCGGAAATCCGGAGCTTGATTTTCTGGAACGCACGGCCCTGGATGCGGAAGTATCCGGCACCGAAGTGCGCCACGCCGTCGGGCGGGCCCAGAATCATGCCAGTTATCCACCATCCGAACTGGGAAAATCGCTTTCGCTGGTTGCAAAAATGATCGCTGCGGAACTCCCCACACGGGTTTATTATGTTTCCATCGGCGGATTCGACACCCACGCCCAGCAGCCGAAGCGTCATGACAACCTGATGGCGGATTTATCCGCCGGCCTGTCCGCGTTTATGGCCGACCTTAAGGCACAGAACCTGGAAGACCGCACCCTGGTGATGACTTTTTCGGAGTTCGGGCGGCGGGTGGCGGAAAACGCCAGTCAGGGAACGGACCACGGAACCGCGGCACCGATGTTTTTGCTGGGCGGCGGCATTCGCGGCGGCTTAATTGGTCGGCAGCCTTCGCTTGCCCCGGCGGATTTGCAAATGGGCGACCTTAAATTCTCCACTGATTTCCGCACCGTATACGCGGGCGTACTATCCGAATGGCTGAAAACGGACAGTTCCGGCGTGCTGGGGAAGAAATTTAATTCCATCGACTTTGTAAAATCGTAAAGTAAATTCCCTTTGGAACGCGCCAAGTCAATGGAGTCGCCAGTCCTGTGGCGTGGTGGCCTGGCGAAAAACGGTTCATCGTTGACACCTCGGAAGCAGCAATGCCCCGGTCTTTGATCGGCCCGGCGGGAATTGCGACCAGAATTCCTGTTAACGGCTTCTTCTTGTTCCGAACCAGACGGAATCAAGGCGATGACGAAGCCGGGCGGGCCGGCCCGGCATCCGCCGGGTTATGCCGGTAAATCAAAATCCGCACTTCCTCTAATGTGATCATGCCTTCCTGAACCATTTCATCCAGCGTGGGCAGCAAAGTTTCAATTTTTTCGCGTGAATCAACGATTTCAATGACGATCGGCAGGTCTGTGGAAAGCACCAGCACCTTGTTGGTGTGCAGCACGCTGTTGGCACCAAAGCCCATCGATCCGCGCAGCACCGTACCGCCCGCCAAACCCGCTTCACGCGCCTTGAGAATAATTGCTTCAAACAACGGCCGGCCCTTCCAGGTGTCGGACTCGCCGATAAAAATCCGCAAAAGCACCCCTGTCTCGTTGTTTCGCATGTTTTTTGTCTCCTTGATTTGGGGAATTGTGCTAAGGGGCGCGATCGGGTCTGAAAGTTCAGACCGGTGTGGATCGCCGCCCTTTTTTCGGTACATCAGCACCGCCGCCCGCTCGAGTGTGGCCAGGCCGTGGTGCAACTCGCTGGCCACAGCCGTCTGAAGAAAGTCCGCGATTCGATCCGCGGCATCCACGAATTCCACAATTACCGGCGCAGCGCTGAGCATCCGAAAATCGGAAGGCCGCAGCATTCCGCGCGCGCCAAACCCGAGCAGGCCCCGCAGCACAGTGGCACCGCAAAGTTTGCGCCGGCCCGCCTCCAGAATCAATCGTTCATACACCGGTGCCAGATGGTACGTTTCGGCACTGGAAATAAACAGCCGCAGCAGCACCCTTTCACCATTCATAACGAGATTCCTTTGTAAATCTATTTGGTGTCTTTCATGTGGCCGCGATTCAGCCTCCCATCCAATGTCCGACAATCACACCAAAACGCACCGCCAAAAGCCCCAACACCACACTTCCTGCGATATATAGAAAGGATCGCCAAGCCTGTCCATCGGACAGCATCCGGTTGGCGTCGAACATATAGGTTGAAAACGTGGTATAGGCCCCCACAAAGCCAACCGCGACCGCCAGGCGTGTGCTTTCAGACATGGGAATGCGTGTACCGGCTACAGTTAAAAACCAGCCAAGAAAGAGGCTTCCGGATACGTTGATCACCAGTGTGCCCACAGGAAAGGCGGAAAATGGAAACAGCCGCCCGACAAAAAAGCGGGCGATCGCGCCAAAAAAGCCGGCACCGCCCACCGCCACATAATCCATTAAAAGTTTTCTGGTCATCATGCGAACCCTTCTACACAACCCTTACGCCAAGGACCGCTTCCATAAGCCAAGCCGCTTACAGCATGGTTGATCCGGACTTAGGCGCGGGCCTTTCCGGAGATTCATACAGAGCATCAGCGTTTGGGGATTGGTCTGGAAAAGGCCCGATAAATCCCGCAGCAACACTTTGGCTGTGCAGGAGTTATCAGCCCCATTAAGAGGCGGTTCAGGCGAACTCCATCGCCCTTGGAAGCTAACGGGGATCATACTAACGACCAGACAGAACAGAGTCAAACCGCCGGATTAATGCCCACAAATTAGAATTAACGGACCGCCAGGTGTACCCGCTGGAAGCGGGCGTCGGGGCATAGGTCCACCCATTTTCCCGACGGCGGCCGAAATCGGCACCTTCCCAGGATAGTGGCTGCGGCATTCCAGAAGGGTCTGGCAATAAATCGGGCGTCAGGCCATGTTGGATTACCTGAAGTGGCGTTGGCGTTAAAAAAATGCGGGCTGTGCAGACGAAAAACCGGACCGCGCCAGAAAAATTAGCGACCCATTGCTGAAAGGACTGGTTATGATCACTTTGAATTCCAGCCGCGCGGACTTAAACTTATCGGTAAGCGTTGCATCGGTTCTCAAGGAAGCCTCCTTTGCGGATCGATACCGGGGAGGAATGATTATGAGGAATGGTTATCAGGAACCAGACCGGTGAGTCGGCCGGTTATTTTTGGCTGACGCGATGGAGAACATGATTCATGGCCATTGTTGTGCAGTGCCATCAGTGCAGTAAAATTTTACACTTGGATGACGGATTTCGCGGCGGTGTCTGCCGTTGCGGTGGCTGCGGCACCTTGCTGCGCGTTCCCAAAGACGCCGGCGAACAAAAGCAGACCAGCAGACCGGATGAACCCGGCAAGGCGGCCAAACAGACCGATCGACCCGAATCGCCATTGCAGGACCCCGGACTGTCGCGCGGCACCCTGACCGGGCAAAACGCCCCCCGCCCGCCAGACCCGGCCACCAGCAGCGGTGCATTCGCAAGTTCCGGTGCGCGTAACCGCCCCACCTCACCGGTTTCGCCGAATCGCCCAGTTCCCTCCACAGCCGATAGCGACGCACTGACCGGCCTTGAGGCTCTGGCGGCCATGGCCCCGGCAACCAGCGACGGGACAAAATCCGGTTCCGGGCGACCGGTGCCGCAACCAGGTGTGAAGTCCGGCCGATCGGGAAGTTTAAAGTCGCCTGGCAATACCGCGACCAAGGCAACCAAAGTTCCGCAGGCCATTCCAATCGCTCCGGAGCGGACCGGCAAATCCAAACCCAAATCCCCACCCGCCATACGCGAAGCGCTGGTGGTCGACACCAGTCGCGGCAGCCCGCTGCTGCTTTGGATATTTATCGGCGCGGGGATTGTGTTTGTAATCGCGGTGGTCATTATCCTGATCGCGGTATTGCATCAATCCAGCGGGTCGTCCCCCGGAGCCAAGTCACTTGGCGGCGGTTCCACCGGCGGATCAACTTTCAAGGTGACGCAAGGCGGCCCACGATTTTTAAATATTCCGCTGGTCGGAAAGAGAATTATTTTCAGTCTGGACGGGTCATCCGCCAATACCAACAGTTTTAACCTTGTCGCCGACCAGGTGAAGCTTGCGGTGGAAACACTGTCCGGCGATCAAAAATTTAAAATCGCCATCTGGCGCGGCGACCGACTGCACCTGCTTCCAAAAGCGGGCTGGCTCACCGCCGGTACCGCCAGGACCTCGCTCTCCAGCCTGATGAATTTCACCGCCTACGGCAGTTCCGATGCGACAATCTGCATGCCGGGTTCCCTTAAACTCGGCGGAGATCAAATTATTTTTGTCACGGCGAAAGCCATTTTGCCGAACCATATTACCAAGCTTGTCGCCGCCGCACGGACGCATTCCCAGCGCATTGACACAATTTCAGTGGATGGTGAACGAAAGGACCTGGCGAACATCGCACAGGAGGATGATGGCATTTTTCGCATGGTTTCCAATTCGGAACTGCAGAACCTGGCCGGCGCGCAGTAACCGTCGGCACTCCCCGCCGGCCTCTAAATCCGCCCGCATTGTGGGAATCACCATGACCTATCCGCCAACTCCCAAAACCGAAGGTTTCCTGCTTGCGGCTGATGCCATTCTGGCTGACGCATACACACTCTGGCTGCAAGCGGCACTGCGTATTGACCGGGGAATGATCGCCGAAACCGGACCGCTGGCAACCTTGGCGGCCGCCCATCCACATCTGCCGCTGATTCGCCTGACCGATCACGTGCTGATTCCCGGACTAATTAACGCGCATACACATCTTGAATTGAGCTTTGCGCGCGAGCTTATTCCCCCGCCACGGCACTTTACCGATTGGGTGTTGCAGCTTGTTTCATTGCTTCCCACGGAAGCACAGGCGGAGGATAAAATCCCCGCCGCAACCAGCAGCGGTGCATGGGAATGCCTGGCTTCCGGGGTTACAACCGTCGGTGATATTTCCCGATTTCCCGCCCTGACGCGCAGAACCCTGGCGGGCCTGCCGCTGCGGACGGTCAGCTATGGCGAAATTACCGCGCTGGGCCGTTCACGCGATTTTCTGGAACAGCGGCTTTCCAGCGCGGCGGACCGACGGTTCCAGACGCCCCGCCTGAACATCGGACTTTCTCCACATGCCCCCTATTCGGTGGAAGGGCCGGCACTGCGGCGGATTGTGGATGCGGCCATCGCGGGCCATATGCCGCTGGCAATGCATCTGGCTGAATTGACCGAA
>JAJZEY010000130.1 GCA_021805585.1 Planctomycetota bacterium | reverse complement strand
AACCAGAACCAGTGTAACCACGCTTGGATTGATAGGCCTTGCGCCTCGCATGTACCGCGGCCTGTTTGGAAATTACCTGCACCGGCAGGCTGAAATGGCCCGCGCCACGGCATCCACCGGTGCCGCAATCCGCCTGCACCTGTTGACATATTTTCTAGGTGCATTCACGGCCAATCTGATCGGTTCGTTTATCGCGTTTCCGCTGGTGGCGCTGCATTACCATCAGGTCAATCCCCTGGCCGTGGTAAACGGCCTGATTCTTCTGCCGCTGGTTACACTGGTTCTGGTTTTCGGAATGGTGGAATTACTGGCGGGTCTGATCTTTCCATCGCTGGCCCATTTTCTTGCGATATTGGGTGACCCATCGGTGCGCCTGCTGACGTGGCTGGTAAAACATCTGGCCCATCTTCCGGGCAGCAATATTGCGGTTCGTTCGCCGGCGGGTCCGCTGGTGTGGCTTTTTTTTATTCTGCTTATCATCTGGATATTCCGCCGCCGGATTCACTTGTGCCGCGCGGATATTGCGGTTCTTTTTACCGCGTGGCTGGTCCTGCTTATCGGCTGGTACACCTGGTCACAGCCGCACCGTGCGGTGCGGATTTTGGTACTTTCCGCCGACAGCGGAAACGCGGTGCTGGCTGAAACCCCCGGCGGACGGGTGATTGTTCTTACCGCCGGAACCCTTGGCTCGCCAAGCCGATTGACCGGTACAATTAATACCGCTCTGCACCTGCGGGGTTTATCAAGCGTTGCCGCGGTTATTGCGCCGCAAATTGATTCCGCACATGCCGCAGCGCTGCCGAATATTCTGGCCCGCAACCATGTCGTCGCGGCATTTACCGATAAGCCGGATATGACCAGATACCGGAACACTGCCGGAACCGCCGGGGTCATTCAACTTGTGCAACGATCAGGCGTTACACTGCGGCCATTATCCGCCGGAAATATGCTGAAAACAGCGGATGGTTGCACCATTGGCATCCTGTTTCCCGCCGACAAGGTTCCGCCACGAAAATGGCGTGGTCTGGTATTGCTGATTTCGTTTCATGGTCGGCATGTTCTGGTCATCAGCCGTGCGCAGGGGCATGGGGCGGTGCTGGCGCAACTGCACCTGCCCATGCATATTTCGGCGGTCATTCTGATCGGTTCGGGAAATTTGAATGTGGGAACCGCTTACTGGTTGCGGACACTTGCACCGAATCTATTGATCACGTGCGGTGAAAATCGCCGGGCAATCCGGCATGATAGCCACCTGCTGCGTCAGACCGGAATACAATTTTTTCAGACCGGCGTAAGCGGTGCTGTAGATATTGCAATGACCGATCGTGGAATCCGCGCACGGGCACTACGATAGCCCCGTGTTGCAACCGTCTCACGGATTCTTCCGCGTTCGCCGTCCTTCGTGGCGAAATACCGGTGGATGGCTAAATATCTCCGGCTCCGGGGTGATGCTGCACAGCGGCACGGACAGGCTATTTTCGCAAAAGTGGCAATAGGCTCATTTTACGCTTCGGCGAACGTTGGGCGAGTTGCGCACAAGACGCACGTCACCGTCTGAAGCTTGTTAAAATCCTGACAAATCGCGCCTTATTCATTGTTCCGCCGGGTGTACATAAGGTGTTACAATCCTTATAATAAAAGGCGTGAAGATCGGTGTGGGACTTGGAGCTCCGCACTAAATTTGGCCCAACCGAGCGGGAAATTCATCGCGAAACGGTTTTATGGGGACACTTGGCTAAAGTCACATGCTTTGAATGTCCGAATATGCTTGTGTAACCGGCCAATGCGTACCAACATGACGCGGCTGGGGGTCAAATTTGACCAAATAATAGTTGGATTTGTTTGCTAAAAGATGGCGTGCCGTGATTGAATCCGTACCAAATTCTGAACTTCTTCAGGCAACCGCAGGGCCACCTGGCCGGGACGGCAACTGGTTCGTTCTGCATACCAAAAGTCGGCAGGAAAAAGTGGTGGCCGAATTCCTGACCGAAAGCGGTGTTCACCACGTATTGCCTCTGGTATCCAAGACCACCTATTGCGGGCGGCGCAAGTTAAAAAGCGAGTTGCCGCTGTTTCCTGGATATCTGTTTTTAAAAGGAACCGCCCACGACGCTTTTTCAGTGGATCGTACCAGGCGGATTGTTCGAATTATTACGGTTTTCGACCAGCAGCGGCTGGATAGCGAACTCCAAAGCCTGACATTGGCACTGGCGGCCGATAAAACATTTGATCCCCATCCGTTCCTTGTGGTAGGGACGCGGGTTATGGTAAAATCAGGTCCAATGCGGGGCGTCCACGGTATTATTGAACGCCGAGGGAACCTGCACCAACTGGTGCTTCAGGTGGAGATACTTGGCCAGGCCGTAAGCATGGAAATTGAGGCAGGCTTGGTAGAGTTGGCGGAAGCAACGGAACAGGAAACCAAGGCTATGAAAATTCGGGCGGCGTAATCCGTCCGGTCAGGGAGCAAGGGAATCAGAAAAGCCACTCGCCGCGTCGAGCTGGAACTTTCTGCGCAAAATTCGGCGCAGTTGAGAATAGCGGAGCTTTGGAAAAAAATAGTCCAACAGGTGGGGAAATTCGCTAAATCCGCCGCCCTTCTTAGAATTCATCCGTTTCAACCACTTTATGGATTAAACAAATCTTCAGATTAAACCGATTGATGTAACCATTGCGCAATGCGAATTTTACCACCATGTGGATTGCCATCAACGTAGAATATTTGTGTGACCATGACCAACACCATGACCGTTTCAAGTGCCACGGCACAATCCTGGCCTGCTGCCAAAGCGAAGCGCATCGCACCACGGAACAGGCTGGGCTGGTGGCATCTGCTGGCGGCAGCCGGCATGATTGTGGTGGCGGTATTTGTGCAGTTGCCCGCCTGGAAAGACATTTACCATATCGCGATGAATGACCAGGATTCCAGCCACATCCTGCTGGTGCCGCTGTTTTTTATATGGCTGACATGGGTTCGGCGGCTTCGCTGGCGCGATTGCCGACTGACCGGGCGCTGGTGGGGACCGCTGGTGATCGCCTGCGGATTTCTTGTGAGCCATTTTGGCGTCCGGCATGGCATGGCGGTTTTCTGGCAATTTGGTTCATTGCTGATGGCCTTCGGGGCGGGCATGTCCGCCTTGGGCACTGATGTCGTGAAAAAGTTTTTCCCGGCGATTCTGGTATTGTTGTTTTTGGTACCGCTACCGGCAACGGTGCGGCAGGAAATTTCCGTTCCGCTGGAACAGCTTTCCAGTCGCATCAGCCAGCAGGTGCTGGAAATTATCGGCGTACCGGTGGCCCGGGCGGGCAATGTGCTGATCGTAAATCATATTAAGGTGGAGGTCGCCGAAGCCTGCGACGGCCTGCGAATGGCGATTGCCTTGATGATTCTGGTGGCGACGTATGCCCTGGCGACGCCGATGAATCGCGTGGCGCGGGCAATTTTTATCATCAGCAGTCCGTTTGTGGCACTTTTTTGCAATATTGTGCGACTGGTCCCTTCCGTATGGGTTTTTGGCAACTATCCCCATGCGTCCGCCGAAATATTTCATGATACCGCCGGCTGGTTGATGCTTCCGGTCGCATTTCTGCTATTCTGGGGCACATTGAAACTGCTGCGGTGGGCGGCGGTACCGATTACGCCTTATGGGTTGGGGTATGAGTAAACATTCCGCGGACAATGCGTCGCGCACGCGCAGCACCGTTTCCGGGCGGGACCGCCTGTGGCGGGCGGCACCGCTGATTCTGGCGCTGCTGCTGCTGCTGGCGATTAATGTTCGCGGCTATTTCCGACCGGTTCCGCATGGGGCGCGAAAATACCGCGCGCACGTCATGGCGATTGCCGCTAGCCTGCCGCATCATTTTGGCAACTGGCACGGTCGGGATGTTCCGCTGCCGCGATCCGCGGTTTCACTGTTGCAGCCCACCGTGGATTTCTGTCGGCAGTTTACCAATCGCCTGACCGGGCAGGCGGCGACCCTGATGATCATTGACTGCTCTGATACACGGAACCTGACGGGGCATTATCCCCCCAACTGCTACCCCGGCAATGGCTGGATTCTGGAAAAATCAACCAAGCGAACCTGGAAAATCGCCGGCTACCGCATACCGGGAATGGAATACAAATTCCGCCGGGGCAGTTTTGATACGGAAACACAAATCTATGTTGAAGACTTTTTTGTAATGCCGGATGGGCGATTTTTGCCGACGGAACAGGACTTTATCCGTCATGCCGGCACTTTTAATGATCGATTTTTCGGTGCCGCGCAATTGGAATTGACATTGCCCGGCAACATGCTTCCGACGGATCGGATGAAGGTTTTTTATCAGCTTCTAAAGCCGAACTGGAAGCTGATTGATGCGATCCTACACGGAGTTTCCAATGGTCACGCAAAATGACAATCCTCCAGCCTTGTGGCAGGGTGAACCGATGGTTGATTCGTATGCCGGTGGTTCCGGCATGGGCCCGGAAGCCGCCGCCAATCCGGTGCTGGTGGTGCACCAGTTGCTGCGCGGCAGATATGTAAAGGCGTTAATCATCGGCGTGGTGCTGGCGGTTGCCGGCGTGGTGGCGGGCCTCAAGGCGATCAAGCCGGTCTACACAAGCACAGCGGAAATCCGCATTTTGCCCTACCTGCCCAGAATTTTGTACACGACCTCGGAAAATCAGGCGATGCCGATGTTCAGCGCGTATGTCGCGTCACAAACCGCACTGATTCAAAGCCGCGATACCATTGACCTGGCGATGCAGGACCCGAAATGGGCGGCACTCAAGCGCGGCCTTACGCCGCAGGCGAAGGAAGCCTTCGCCAAAAGCCTGAACGTGGTCCGGGTTCCGGGAAGTGAAATTATTACAATTGATTTTTCCGCCCTGAATCCGCAAGTCGCGGTGATTGGTGCCCATGCCATTGTGGAAGCCTACAACAAGCTTTACGGCCAGGGCGATTACGTGACACAGAATCTGCAGATGCGTGCGTTACGCGACCGGCAGACGGTTCTGGAGAACGATCTGCAAAGCACGTTGACCCAGATCAGCGCTTTATCCAGCCAGTATGGCGTCAACGGTTTGGGAGTGGTGTACAACTACAAATTGAATCTGATGACCAAAATTGACAGCCAATGGCAGCAGTCGCGCATCGCGCTGGCAAAAGTGGGGGCGGCGGCGGCAAGTGAAAAGGCGAACAAAAAGAACGGCGTGAAGGCACCGGCACCGGCCGAACTGACCGATTCCACGCTGGAGCAGATGCACCTTCAGGCAATGGGCATTGCCCAGCGGATTCATGCGCTGAAACTGGAAGGATTGGGGAAATACAACCACGAGGTACTAACCGAGCAGGCCAAGCTTGATTCGGTCCGGCAGGAAGAGGCTCTTTATCGCGAAAGTCTGAAGGGTAAAGTACCCGTCAATTTGTCCGGACCCACGACCGACATTTCCGGCATGCCGGTTTCGCTGGCTATGCTTAAGGCCAGCGAACATCAACTTCGTAAGTTGTATCAGACCGTCAAGGCTCAGACTCTTGAACTGGGCACCCGCTATTCCAAAGTCCTTAGCCTCCAGCAACATGCGGATTATGTGCGCCAGCAGCTTCAGCATATCAAACAGCGCGTTGAAGCAATTAATATGGAAGCGGCCACCGGTGGTCGCGTCCGAATCATCAGCACAGGCAGCGAGCCGGGGGAGCCTTCCAAAGACCTGCGCAAACCAGTGGCGGCGGCCCTGGGCCTGCTGGGCATTCTGCTGGGATTTGGCGTGATGGCCCTGGTCGGATTTATTGGCGGGAATATGCGTGATTCGGGGGATGTCAACATTACCACGCTAAGTACCCGGCGTATGCTGGGCATTGTTCCACAACTGCCGGCCAACGGGGCGGCCATGCCACTGGACCTGGCCATGGGTGCCAGCAGATCG
>JAJZEY010000305.1 GCA_021805585.1 Planctomycetota bacterium | reverse complement strand
AAAGTCCGAAGGTCGGCAGGGGTTGGTGGCGTGGCCAGGTCCGGGTGCAACTGAACAAAGCCGACCGGAACCTCGCCGCGCTGCGGATCTTTTGCGCCGATAACCGCCGCCAGAAGCACCGCCGGATGCTGCCGCAGAATTTCCTCAATTTCACCGGGCGCGATTTTTTCGCCCGCCATAATGATCATTTCCTTTTTGCGGCCGGTAATGTGCAGAAATCCATCTGTGTCAATTCTTGCGATGTCGCCGGTTTTAAACCAGCCGTCCGGGGAAAGCACGGCGGCGGTTTCAGCCGGTCGGTTGTAATACCCTTTCATGACGTTGGGACCTTTAATGAGAAGTTCGCCATCCGCCCCGGCGGGCAGAAAAGCGCCGGAATCGTCGGCAATACGCAGCTCTTGGCCAGGAATCGGCTTGCCGACACTACCGGGTTTATCGTCCCACGGCGTGCAAAAACTGACCATGGGCGCGGTTTCCGTCAGGCCGAAGCCTTGAAGAATGGTGTGGCCAAAGCATGCGCGAAAGCGTTCCATCAGGGAAAGAGAAAGAGGTTCGCCGCCGCTGATGACATATTGCACGGACGCCAACGATTCCCGGTGTGCGTTTTTGACACTGGCCAGCAGGGCATACATGCTGGGCACGGCGATTAGAACCTGCACCTTATGACGGTCAATGGCCGCAAGTACCGCGGGCGCGGAAAATCGGGCGAGGTAAATGACCCGGCAGCCCAGGCTAAGCGGCACCAGACAGCAACCCATAAGACCCAGCGCATGAAACATGGGAAGAATTCCCAGAAAAGTCATCCGCTGATTAAACCGTGCATGGGCAATGGAATTGGCCGCATTGGAATCCAGATTGCCATTGGTCAGCACCACTCCCTTGGGCGTTGAACTTGTGCCGCTGGTATATAGAATCACCGCCGGGTCCGCGGGATCGCGCCTAGGCAGGCGGCGGCGGAACGCGGCGGCCTTGAATTTCGCCCATGCCGAAAACGGCAAGAGATCCTGAATATACATCACCCGCAGACCCGCAGCCGAAAGAGCTTCACCAAGCGGGGTAAAAAGTGGATGGCGGATGGCGAAAATGGTTTTAAGATTTGCGTCATGGCAAACTTCCAGCAGCTCGGTCGGTCGCAAAAGGTAATTAAGCGGAACGGCCACACGATTGGCCCAGCGGGTGGCCAGAAAGACCACCGCGAAGGCGGCGGACTGGGGGATAAGCAGTCCGATGTGGGGTTCGGCGGGAGCGACGCTGTCCAGGAAATCGGCGAATATTTGGCCGCCAGTCACCAGGTCCCGAAAGGTCGTGGAACGGACATCATCAATAATGGCGATTTGTCCGCCCCGGCGGGAAGCCTGTTCAACAATGGTTTCCAGCAGCATAATTGGAACCGGATAGAACGCACCGGCAATGCGGCCCGTTGCCGCATCGCCCTTGTGGTGAATCTACCCGGCCCATGCGCCGGGTACAACTGCAACGTGCACCGCCTGAAAAAATAAGGCCTCGGCGGCACGTTTGCGGCGGGTGATTCGGGCGTTTGATTGCAAGTCGTTGCCTCTTTACGGTTCGCTGCGCATAGTTGCGCCTGACGTGATACAAAGGAACGGGCATGAAAACGGGTACCTTCAGGCGAATTATGATTGTGCTGTCTCCGGTGCTCAGCATCGGGCGTGATTGCCGCCTGGGCATTAACCGATACATGCGCGAACAGCAGCCATCATGGCGCATTGTCAGCCATCCCGGCTGGCGATTTGCGGATGAACGTTGGCTGGGCCGCTGGACCTCTCCGGTGGATGGTGCCATTGTGTGGAACTTTGGGAAAATATCCTACAAGGGCTGGCGCGGGCGGCGAACGCGCATTATCGGCATTATCAATTATGATCTGGAAGGAAAAGCGCCCATTTTTGTCACCGATGACCGGGACAAAGGCCGAGCTGCCGCGGAACACCTGCTGGCTCTGGAAACACAACAATTCGCATATATTCAAAGGCCCGGAAAACTATCCAGCCTGCGTGCAGCCGGCTTTATGGATACCCTGGTCGCCGCGGGAAAGCGCAGGCCCGCGATTCTGACCGTTGATGACAATGAACCGCCCCGCCATTTCGGCAAACGGCTTGCGCTGCTGCGTAAGACCGCGCATGGACCGGTAGGACTGATGGCGTACAACGACAGCATCGGGGCGTTCGCCGCGGATGCCTGCCACGAGGTCGGCCTGTCCATACCGGGTGATGTGGCCATTGTAGGTGTGGATAATGACGAATTGATTTGCGATTCCGCATCGCCTGCGTTAAGCAGTGTCCAGGCACCGTGTGAACAGCTTGGTTACCTATGCGCCCAGGCCCTGGACCAGCTGCTGGAGACCGGGAAGTCCATCCCGGATGTCAACATTCTTTCGGGGGGCTGTTTCGTGTTTGTGCGCGGCTCCACAAGGCGGGAGCTGACCACCGACGCGGTACTGGCCAAGGCGCTGTCGCTGATCAACGCGCGGTTTCGTGATCCGATCGGGGTGCCGGACCTTTGTCGGCATCTGGCCATACCGCGGCGCACGCTTGAGTACCGGTTTCGCCAGGTACTGGGCCACGGTCCTTATGAACAAATTCTGAAAATGCGGATCGATCATGCCAAGGTCCTGCTGGTGGACACGGCCAAATCCATCCAAAAAATTGCCATCGAATGCGGCTTTAACAGCAGCCTGCGGATGAGCCGGAATTTTCATCGCCAAACCGGTCTTACGCCGGGCCAATTCCGCGACCGGTTCCAGAAAATGCCGCATGGTCCGGCCACCGGTCCAGCTACGGAACGCGACATTCAGCCGTGACGATTCCACTGGCGCATTTGTTTCAGGGCGACCGAAAAAAAAAGGCGAACGGAAGACCTGTGGCGGAAATCGTCCGGCGGGCAATTGATGCCGCTTGCGGGCCGCTTGCGCAAAACGCGCATTAATTGCGTAAATCGGTCTTGCATTGCCGCCTTGCATGGATAGAGTTGATTACAACAACAGGGGTGTTCGGTCCTCTGGCACCGGCGACTTGGCCCTGGTGCGTTTCGGAAACAATATCGGAGGGTTTGCCGCCAGTAAAATCAGCGGCAAAAGACCCGTGAACTGTTGAAAGGAGGTTCGACCGGATGCGGCGGTAAAAGCCCAGGACGTGCAGCGCACGGCTTGCGGGCTTTCTGAAAGAGTCCAGCCAGATTTTCAGGGATTGAGATCAGACCGGACACGATCGGGAGTTCGGACCGGAAATGTACCAGGCCAGGGTCGGCCATATTCCTGCAGTTATTCGTTTTGTGAGTTGTTTTTATAAACCAAGTATTACCTTATTGAAGGAGATGCCAAGATGCAATTGAAACTTAACGGTCAGACCGGAAAATCTATCGCCGCCGCCGCCGCGGTCGGATTGGCCGCCGCGGTCGCGGCCCCGGCCAGCGCGACGGTCAATACGCTTGTACTCGATACTTTTCAGGCCAGTCCTTCCACCAGCAACGCGCTGGCTGGTTCAACGGCCGACATTGGGGGAACCTGGTCCGCGTTGAATAATGTCAGCAATGGATCCGCCGGTACAAGTTCCGCGGTGATCACACCGCCCGCCAACTCGAACGCCGGTTATGTAACCGTTCAGACCACCGGTACCAACGGAAATTTCGTTAATACAGTCGCTCCGTTGGCCATTACCCCCAGCGGCAACGGATTGCTGACACTGGAAGCCAATATCACCTACAACAACGCCAGCGAATGGGCGGCCATTGGATTTGCACCCAATACCAGCGGGGCCAATCCGAATTCGACCGGCGAACCCTGGATGCTTATATCCACCGCCAGCGGCGGTTACCAGATGTTTGAAGGCCCCGGCACAGCCAATAAGGCACTCGGCGTTTCCACCAGCGGTTACACCGGCACCACGACTGTGGAAATGACCTATAACCTGGCGTCCGGTCAGGTGGAATTGCTGCTGGGCAAAGGAGCCAATGCCGCCACCCTGACGACGGTGGGCGGATTTACCTACGCCACGCTGCCCGCTGCGCCGGGTGCCATTTTCCTGGGTGTGCGCGGCGTTCTTGCCCCGGCAACCTTCAGCAATCTGTCCCTGACGCAGGTGGCCACGCCGGAACCAGCCTCGCTGGGTCTGTTTGCGATTGGCGGATTAGGCCTGTTGTTGGCCGGTCGCCGCAAAATTGTGCGGTCGGAATCCTGACGCCCAATCGGGGCGCGGCGTAACGCGGCGCGGCCCGATCTGGATGCGATTCGGAGTCTTCCATTTAAGGTACGCAAAAAGAGGGTGCCGGCGGATTTATTCGTCGGCACCTTTTTAATCCGTCCGTTATGCGGTCGGTGTGGGCGGATATTTTCCTGATTTCAATGAAAGACAGCTTGGAGAATCCGTCATGAACAAACAAAAGCAAAGCCGCACGGGATTTACGCTGGTGGAATTACTTGTGGTTATTTCCATTATCGCACTTCTTATATCCCTGCTGCTGCCGGCGCTGGCCGGTGCCAAAGCGCAGGCCGAGCGTGTTGTCTGCTCCAGCAATTTGCGGCAGCTTGCACTGGCGACCCGCGAATATTCCACGGAATACCGTGGCCAGTATATGCCCACCATCGCCAGCAATTATCCCTTCGGATCTTATTCTGGAAGACCTTACACCTACAACATTCCCGGTTACGGCCTGGAACTGCTGTATTACAGCGGGCCAACACCGACCAATTCCACGCCGCAGAATCAGGTCATGCAGCCGGGGATTCTGACACCCAACGCCACCGGGGTTGCGATGTTGTTTTCTCCGGAAGCCGGTTATGCGAATGAAAGCCTTATTCCCGCCAATTATTACAATTTGCAGGGAAATCTGACGAGCTTTTTCTTCCTGACTGGTTACTGTTATTGGGTGGACCATGGCTATTACACCGGAGCGCCCTATGCCACGTCCGGAACGGGCACCATGAGCGGCACCCCCAGCGTTGATTATTCCGCCGCTTATGATTTGATCCCCAGCTGGATGTCCGGCGGCGGCGGCTGGGCGTGGTATAACAACGATGCGCAGCATGAACCAGCCCTGAACGCGCAGTCCGACCCCGGATCTCTTTTGCTAAGCGATATTGCCGGTTATGGCAATCCGCGCGGCACGGTCGGGTATGCCTGGCCCGGCACTTCCACGCCTATCTCCAACCATACCCGACAAAGTTTGGGTAATGGCGTGCCGTCCGGAATGCACGAGGCCTACAACGATGGCTCCGTCGCCTGGGTGCCCGCAGGCGATATTCGAGTTCGCGCTTTGCGCGTCAGTACATATTTTGGATGGTAATTGGACCGGCCCGGAAAATTTGATTAGTGCTCTATCCTCGTCTGCAAATTAGGATTGATTGGCCGCAAACGCTTCAGATGCAAGGATCTGGCGGCGAAAATCGGGTCCATAGTGAAGCACTCCGCGTGAATCCGCGGGTGACGTAGCGATTGATGGCCTTAATGTCATTCACCGCAAGCCTCCAATCGGGGACTTTCCCGTAAATCAGGAAGGAACGGCCCGCTGGCTTGATCAATTAACCCGCCCCGTTTAAAGAAAAAGGACCCGCGCGGCGTATGCAGCGCGGGTCCTGGTTTTTGTTTCAATCATTCGTCGGCAGGGTGCCGGGGAACTATTGAATTATCAGTAATCTTCCGAGTGGTCGTGGCCGCCGGCCTTCTTGTCATCCTTCTTGGGCATTTCACTGATGATGGCATCAGTGGTCAGCAGCAGGCTGGCAATAGAGGAGGCGTTGGTCAGGGCGGTACGTTCCACTTTGGTCGGCACGATGACGCCCATCTTAATCATATCGCCATATTCGTGGGTAAGGGCGTTGAAGCCGAAGGAGGTGTCTTTGTTTTCCAGCACCTTCTGGGCGACAATGCTGCCATCCACGCCGGCGTTTTCGGAAATC
>JAJZEY010000279.1 GCA_021805585.1 Planctomycetota bacterium | reverse complement strand
ACTCCGTACGTATTGCGCCTCCTGGGTATTTGAAATTCGGGACGTCTGAAGGATGATGCGGCTGGCTGGGCGTATGGGCTCCACAGTGGCGTTTTGGTGATGGCAGGCGGCATCGTGCTTTCGTGCCGGGGCGTGGAAATGCCCTTGGTCAGGAACCCCGATATCGCCAGTGGGAAATGACGAGGCGGGCTATCCGCGTTCTTATTGGCGATTTTGCGTTACCGACCGGCCTTGTAATTTAATACCGGTTTCAGCCGTCGCACGATGCGGACCAAGTCCCGCTGGGCCCGCATGACCCGCTGGATATTTTTGTATGCACCGGGTGCTTCGGCGCGCAAGGCGTGGGTTTGGGCACGGTCGAAATAGATGCCTTCCATTTCCCGATTCAATCTGTTTCCTGAAATATGGCGCATGGCTTGACCGCGGCTTAATTTACGTCCCGCGCCGTGCGAACTGGAATTCATGGCATCTGAATTGCCTCGGCCAATGACGTGATAGCTTTCTGTGCCCATTGAACCCGGAATAAGACCCGGTTCGCCTGAGTCCGCACGGTTGGCTCCTTTGCGATGCACCCACAACTCGCCGGATTCAAGCGTTTCCAATGACAGATGGTTGTGGTCGCAATCAACAAGGGAATCAACCTCCGGGGTCATGCCGAAAATCCGGTCCAGAATTGCGGCGAGTGTGGTCATGATCACGCTGCGGTTGGCGGCGGCGTAACGCCTGCACCAATGTGCATCGGCGAGATAGGCCTGTCCCTGATCCGTGGCGACGTCCATTGCGGCAAGGCCGAATGGCATGATCCGGCAATGCTGGTGGTGAAACTGGAAAATCGCCTGCCCTATTCCGCGCGACCCGCTGTGCACCATCGCCCACAGGCGGTGGTCTTCGTCTATCTGCAATTCCAGAAAATGATTGCCTGAACCCAATGTGCCAAGCTGAAGTACGCCATCATCGCGAAGGAATGAATGGAGGCGAGAATCGGCGAAAGTGGCGGGCGGGATGTCCGCCGGTGCGGACGGATGATCGCCCCGGCGGTGACGGTTGATGGGAATGTTCCGTCGGATGGCCGCGTAAACCACGGGCAGATGTGCGAGCATATCCGGCGTGAGTTCGGCGGAAAATCGGCAGGCGGAAATTCCGCAGCCGATATCGCCTCCGACGGCACCCGGGTAGACGAGTTGCCCGGTTCCTATCACCATTCCGACGCAGAAATGGCCCGCCGCATGGACGTCCGGCATGACGGCCAGATGCCGGACGTCGTCGGCGTTCGCCCAGATACGCATGCGTGACCGCACCAGCGGATCAAGCGGATCGCAAAGCCATTGATGCACCAACGCGGTCATGATTGCACCTCGTTCATGGGCAGAAGGACAAAGTCGATTTCCGGTGCCTTCTTGCGGCGGATAGTTTCGGCAATGGCGGCTCGCAGCAGGCCTTTGACCTTTTCCAGCCTTTGATAGACCAAGAGAAGATCGACTGGAGAATCGCCAGGCTTGAGCCAGAAGGTGATTAGAAGGTGGTGCGCATTGGGCGCAGGAGCAACCGATGCGACGATAAGGTCTTGCAATACCGGATCGCCGCAATCCCCAGCCAATGTAAGGCCTAGAATGCGGAACACCTGCTTGCACAATTGGGCTGTTTTGTAATCAGGCTTGTTCGAAAAGCCGTTCATGTGGTCCGAACGTCCAGACCGATTATGGCGGCGCGCGGATTCCGCACGTCGTTCACGTGAATGTGAATTTGTCACATTTATTCTCCGATGGCGCAGCATTAAAACCGCACCTGGGTTAGCAAAAATCAAAGTACGTTGCCGAATCAAGGGATTTGGTTGTGCGAAGACGGCGGCAATACGATGCGCGATTTCGGCCACAATAAAACAAAATGGCCGCGCAATGCGCATTCAATCTACCGCGATGCCAATCCCATGTTAAGCAATGTTAAGCAATTGAGATGAATTGAATTGTGGTCATAAATCACCCATGTGCCGCCAAACTGGCGACTCCTATCTATGTCAATATAACGGACGATTGGATAAAGTCAAGAGAATGCGAAAACCATGACACTGCGGGCACTAGCGAATCCGGCTATTTGAAGCCTCGCGACTGGCGCGGCAAAAGCTCGCTAGCCGTCGTGGAGAAGTATGGACGGATTCAACTCGAGAATATAAATCCGCAGAGTTGTGCTAATGAGTGCTTGGGAACGTCGGTCATTGCAGGCTCAGACCTGGCCGATGGCTGTTGGTGTGAATTGCCGATCGCCTTGGCAGGCGGGATGGTGGCGGTGACTCGAATAGGGGCCTATTATGGTAAGCACAAGGGCGGAATTTCGTCGCACTTTAGAATTTGGAGATGCCTATGCCAGTGAAAATTATTTACCACGGTCATTCCAATCTTGAAATCCACAGCGATACCCATCGGCTGCAATTTGATCCGTTTTATGACCAGAATCCCATTTCGGATGTGCGAAGCGATTCGGCTGATCCGACCTTTATTCTTTTAAGCCACGCCCATTTTGACCATACCGACGATGCCGTGCGTATTGCCCGGCGGACCGGTGCCACCGTTCTGGCGAATTTTGAAATGTCGGAATATTTTTCCAAACGACAGGTAAAAGCCGTGGGCATGAATATTGGCGGCGGTGGAAATTTTCCCTTCGGCCGCGCCAGCATGACTTTTGCCATTCACACCAGTACGTTTCCGGATGGAAGTCCCGGGGGCGTGCCGGCCGGCTGGGTCGTGGAAATTGGGGGTAAGGTTATTTATTTTGCCGGCGATACGGCGCTGTTCGGGGATATGGCCCTGATCGGAAAACTCTGGTCGATTGACCTGGCCTGTTTGCCAATTGGCGATTTTTATACAATGGGGCCGCGGGAAGCGCTGATGGCCGCCGAAATGCTTAAGGCGCGGCACGTCCTGCCGATGCATTACAACACTTATCCGCCCATCACCCAGGATGGTGAGGCGTTTGGCAAACAGTTGGCCCAGACGGGGATTACGCCCGTGGTGCTTAATCCGGGCGGGACATTTATGCTGTAAGCCGAAGTTTTTGGGGCCGGCGCCAGTACGCCGCACAGCGGCAAGAATCAAATACCCCAACAGGATTACAATCAGTCATGACGGAATCTGAAATACCGGCGGGCGACTTATTGAAGCCCGCATTTTTTTCCAGGGATGCCGGCATATCACCGCGGACCGGACGGGGCAGCCCACTGGTGTATCTGGTAGGGGCCGGACCGGGAGATGCGGGTCTGATTACCGTGGCCGGCGCTCGCGCTCTGGCCAGCGCGGCGGCGGTGGTGTACGACAACCTTGCCAATCCCGACCTCCTGCGGCATTGCCCGCCCGATGCCCAAATCATTTATGCCGGAAAATCCGCCGGCGACCATACGCTTACGCAGGATGAAATAAACAATCTGCTGGTGGAATTGGCGAAACAACTTGCAGCGCAGCCCGATAAATCCACCCGATGTGTGGTGCGGCTTAAAGGCGGAGACCCTTATGTGTTTGGCCGCGGCGGAGAGGAAGGACAGATACTTGGGCGGGCGGGAATCGCATTTGAGGTTATTCCGGGAATTACGGCCGGCATCGCCGGCCCGGCGTATGCCGGCATTCCGGTTACCCATCGGGATTTCACCAGCACCGTCACTTTTGTCACCGGCCATTTGCAGGAAGGTGCGGGCACCGCGGATGAAGGTGGGGCGGCGATTGACTTTTCCGCCATGGCAAAACTCGGCGGAACGCTGGTGTTTTATATGGGCGTTAAAAGTCTGCCGACGATTACGGCTAAATTGATGGCCGGTGGTTTGGACCCGCAAACGCCCGCCGCGGTCATTCACCGGGCGACCCACGCCGTTCAAAAAACGCTGATCAGTACTGTTGCGGCCTTGGCCGATGCGGCCCGGAAGGCAAATATCAAGGCACCCGCGATAACCGTCATCGGGCGGGTGGTGACGGTGCGCCGGGAACTTAACTGGTTTGAAAGCCGTCCGCTTTTCGGTCAGACGATTCTGGTCACCCGGACGCGGCAACAGGCGAGTGGGCTATCCGATCAGCTTTCGCGGCTTGGCGCACGCGTTATTGAAGCGCCAACCGTAGAGCTTGTGCCGCCGGACAATTTTACCCCAGTCGACCAGGCGCTGGGCGCGTTGCACAGCTATACCGCGGTGGTATTTACGAGTGCCAATGGTGTGCAGGCCGCCTGGCAGCGGCTGCTGGTAATGGGAAAAGATTCCCGCGCGTGGCCCGGGCGCGTCGCGGCGATCGGCCCGGCCACAGCCGAGGCGCTGCGGGCCATCGGCATTGTCGCGGATATTATCCCGGATAAATTTGTGGGTGAAGCACTGGCGGCCCAACTGCGGAAATGTTTTGCCGACGGCGCCGCCGGACCCGCGCCACTGGCGGGGCGGAGGTTTTTGCTTTTGCGGGCGGATATCGCCCGGCCGGCGTTGCGGGAGGAGTTAATCCGCGCTGGAGCCTCTGTGGAAGATATTGCCATATATCAAACAGTTAAGCCGGACGCACTGGCACCGCCGGCCATGGATGCATTGGAAGCCGGGATGCTGAACTGGATTACTTTTACCAGCGCGTCTACGGCGGAAAACCTTCACGCGATGCTTTCGCCACAGCAGCGAGCGATGGTGCGGAAATGCCGGCGGCTTTCCATAGGGCCGATCACCTCGGCGGCTTTGTGCAAACTGGGTTGGGAACCCACGCTGGAAGCGTCATCGCATGATATTTCCGGTATGGTTAAGGCCTTGGTCGGGGCGCGTTCGGCGACTGGCGAATAGACGGATAAGAGTTTCCGTTGTGCATGGCGCTGCCGATAATAAAAATGTCAGAACATGCCAAGCTGCAGCATGGCGGCATCGGACATGCGGTCTTTGGTCCAGGGGGGATCCCAAATCAGATTCACTTTCGCGCTGGCCACATCCTCCACGCTTTGGACGGCCTGTTGCACGGAAGGGGGCATGGTACCCGCCACGGGACAGCCGGGCGCGGTAAGCGTCATATCAATGACCACATCTTTGGCGGTGGAAATATCGATCCGGTAAATCAGTCCGAGGTCATAAATATTCACCGGAATTTCCGGGTCAAAAATGCCGCGTAGTTTCTCGATAATCTGCGATTCCAACAGCTTATTATTTAAGGCATCGGTAATGGTGACGTTTTTGGGCGAGCTGCCGTCCTCTTCGATGTGCACGCCGTCGGCCGGGGATGTGGTCTGGGCAGGCCGCACCGGCAGCTTGACGGCGTGCGGGTTTTTGAAAATAAACCCGCGCGATCCCGGTTCATCCTTAAAGTCAATTTCCGTTCCATCCAGACTTGGAAAACTGGTCGGATCGCACACCACGGGAATGCCGTGCGATTCGCCCGAAACGTCATCTTCCTTTTTGCCTTCGGTCAGGTCCAGCGTGTAATTAAAGCCGCTGGCATTGCGGCCTTTAATGCCGACACGCAGCACTGTGGCCGCGGAAAGCCCCTGATCGGCAATAATTTTCCGTATTTCGACGGCGGCAAGTTCAGAAATTGAAATGGGCATGACAACATCCTTGATTCTGGAGCATTGGTCTAATGCGGGCGCTATTCGGTGCTGACCGGCCCGCCTACATCTTTGAGCGCCGCTTGAAGCGTATGCCACGCCAGCGTGGCGCATTTAACGCGCACCGGAAACTCGCGCACGCCGGAAAATACGGCCAGTTTATCCAGGGCTTCGAGTCGTTGTTCGTCCGGTTCCATGTCAACGGGTGCCGTCACCAGAGAGTGAAAATTCTCAAATAAAGGAGCAATTTCGGCGACCCGTTTGCCTTTAATCATCTCGGTCATCATGGATGCCGACGCGGTGGATATGGCGCAGCCGGCACCGACAAAGCCAGCATCCTGAATAATATCATTCTGGATTTACAGATAAACCGTCAGTTTGTCGCCGCAAAG
>JAJZEY010000339.1 GCA_021805585.1 Planctomycetota bacterium | reverse complement strand
CGCAGGGCAACGGCCGAGTGCCCGGCAGTTAGGAAATAAGCTCCGGGCTGTGCGGCGGCGCGTGGTGTCCGACCTCATGTTCGATGTCGTGCCGTCTGCCCCGAGCGTAATGGGGCAGTTTGGCGCGTTGTAGGCGGCCGGGCGGCCAATGGAGTGTGACTCTGTGACTCTGGTGAGTCTGTTTTCACCCCCTTCGCGTGAGAGAAAAAATATATATATAAAGGCCAGGTGGCCGCCAGAGAGTCACCAGAGTCACCAGAGTCACAGCATTAGATACTGTAACCGCTGTTATTGAATGAGGCGGTTGCTGGAGGTGGCACTCGCCGGCATAGACAGAACAGACACGGCATCCGCAGAACCGGGTTACGGTGACTGGACACTCCAAGCTTTACGGAATCGAGTCATGACAGTGTAGGCTTGGGTACGACCGTTTCTATCGACACAAGTTTTGTGTTATTTTATTCACAGGAGAAAAACCATGAAAGTGTTCAAACGCGATGGTCGGGCAATATGGGTCTACAAAGTGAAGATTTCGTCCGGACGCTGGCAGATGTTTTCCGGCTATAGCGACAAACGGGCCACCGAGGAAAAGATGCGCCAGCATCAGGCCCAGATCGACCGTGGGGAAGTCGGCTTGGTGGACCCCTACGCGGAGCACAAAACTCTGCCGCTGGCCGGGCATATTTCCGATTACATCGCGGATTTACGGGCAGTGGGCCGAGACGCCATGTATTGCGACAATAGCGAACGGTTCCTGACCCGCATGGCCAGCGAGTGCGGATGGGGACGGATCACAGATATTACACTGGACGGCTTTGTGAACTGGCGTAACGGCCTGCAATGTGTGGTGCCAAAGAACGCCACAGCACGGGGGGCCAGTCCCAAAACCAAGAACGCCTATTTGGCCACCGCCAAGGCTTTTTGTAACTGGCTGGTGCGGGCCAGTCGGATGGCCAGGAACCCGCTGGCCAATCTGGAGACTGTAGAACAGCGGGGGCGCGAGGTGCGGGTACGCCGGGCGCTTTCGGATGACGAAATTGCCCGCCTGTTGGAAGTAGCCGGCAAATACCGCGTGGTTTATTTGATGGCCTTGACCACGGGCCTCCGCCGTGGTGAACTCAAGGCTTTGAGATGGGGCGATATTCACCTCAACGCGGCACGACCATTTCTGGCCGTGCGGGCCAGCATCAGTAAAAATCACAAGACGGCAACGATGTTCCTGCGGCAGGATGTTGCCGATGCCCTGCGCGAACTCGTCGGGGCCGATACCGATAATGTGCTCGACATGCCGGGGCGGAAAAGATTTAAGTCGCACCTGCTGGCGGCGGGCATACAACCCCAGGGGGCGGATGGCCGGGTCGTTGATTTTCATGCCCTGCGGCATAGCTTCATCACCGGCTTATCCAAGGCGGGAGTTTCCCCACGGGTAGCCATGGAACTCGCCCGGCATAGCCAGATTGATTTGACCATGCGGGTATATACGGATGGCGGCCTGCTGGGTAGCGCCGATGCGGTCAATTCCCTGCCGCAGTGGACCAGGCTGGCGGATCCAGATAGTCAGAAAAATCTGGCTACCGAAACCCTTGATGATCGTGGCACCACGGGCGGCACCACAGGTGGCACCAAAACAGGCTCACTAAGGCTCTCGCGGGTTCCTTCCCATGCACACGTAGCAGAATCAGCACGTAGCGGTGAACCCCGCATAGATACTGCGAAAACTGATGATTCGTTGGCTTTTAATCAATCGGGGCAACAGGACACCAATAGAACTTTTTGCCGGTGGCGTTTCGGCAGAAACGGACGTCTTTGGGTCACTTGTGTACGATGATAAACATAATCCCTGATTCTTTTCTCGGGAAAGTGCTCATCCTACCGCTGCACAGCCCTTTTTGGGGTGAACACTACGCCACACCGGATAATGAACCCCGGAAAATCGAACATTTTTAGTTTCGGCCCGCAGCGTGATGGAAGCATCGAAATCGGAGGCGCGTGCGTCAGCAGGAAAGGTATCCAGCGGTCAATCCCCGGGACTTGAGCCACGTGGGCCAGCACGGCACGAAAATCTCTAATTATTTTTACATTTTCTGTTTGCCTTTTCTTTTAACATTGATATATTTCGTTATGGCGATTCGGATGATAAGCCGTTTCGCCAAAATGTTTGTAATACCAAAAATGTAGTTGGCATTGAGGTTGGCATGGCATTGGGGCACAAAACGAATCTTTGTTCTCTGGCCGCATGTATTATCGCTCTTGCACCCATTTTGGTTGGAGGAATCGCCAATACATCCGCGCATGTACGGAACCCCGTCAAGCCCACCATTAAATCTGATGAAATTCCCCTCCATTGCCCGGCTCAATTCATCACATCCATGGTGCCCGACGGCTGTGGCGGCGTGTGGGTGGCTGGAGAAGATTCAGGAATCTATCATGGCGTCCTTAATGCTAATCTTGCACCCAAAGCTGCGAATGCATCGCAGGGCAGAGTGCAAATACACGCGAAGTGGACGCATTTTGACCCCGTAAATTCTCCCGGGCTGGTAAGTAACCACATTTATTCGCTGTGCGTGGACACCAAGGGCCGTCTTTGGGCGGGCACGCTTCGCCGTGGGATCTGTGTCTATAACGGTAAAAAATGGAAACACTATGGCATCCTCGCCGGGCCCATCGGCAGCCACGTTGTGGCCATCGCCAACGACCCGCGCGACGATTCTATTTGGATGTGTAGCGAAAGCGGCTTGAGTGTTTACATGCCGCGCGGCTGCAGAACCGCATCACTGCTGTCGCGCCTTTCCCGCTTCCGCGCGCCGGTCTCGCGGGCAACGCCGATAGTTTTTGGTCGCTGGCGCTATATTTCTCAAATGAATGGCCTGCCCGCAAATCCCGATTGCGTCGCGTTTAATAAACAGGGCACCGCGTTTGTCGGAACGCTTTGCAATGGTTTGGCCATGGCACGCTATCCATACACCCGTTGGCGCGTGATTCATGGCCCTTGGCACCTACCGCAAACACCAACCGGCTATAATTTACCGAGCAATTTGATTAATTGTGTATCGGTGGGACCGCGGGGAACCGTTTACGTCGGTACCGGTCTTGGCGTTGCCATCAGCAAAAACAATGGCGAATCATTCCGTTACGAATGCGGTGCGGATTACGCCGCGAAGGTTATCGGATTGTGGCATCGGCCTCTGGGATTCCAAAGTCCGTCGTCGGCGTTTCTCAACACATTGTTGCCGGCGGACCATATTACATGTTTGGCAAAGGATATTTCCGGTCATTTATGGATCGGCACCTGGCGGAGTGGCTACGAGGTACTGGACCCGAAAACCAACCAGCTTTACAAAAGCATGGATGATCTAACGCTTAAAACTACCGATGGGTATATCAGTGAACTGTGCCCGGTGACGGTCGCGAGAAATACATCCCGCGACTCCAATCATTTCGCCGGTGCCGATCATCGCCGAGCCAAGGTAATTCGGCAGGTTATGCTGATTGGACGGTATGGCTTTGGTGTTTCGGCATTTGCCATTGGCGTGGGCAGAGCTGCCGGGGACGTGGAAAACCCGCGTCTGGCGGCCCTTTGGAGAGTGGAATTTCCGCGGCCAGCCCGCGTTCGCTTATCGTCGTTCAATTCCGTTCTTGGTGAAATTGGCCATGTTTCGCTGGCACACAAGTCACCGTTCGTCATAGCGTTGCCACAAGATTGGCGAACGCAGGGAGCGTGGCTGGGGCGGTATGGAAAGTTCTGGGCGGATCTTTGCGCCATGGATTCGCCGTCGGATTGTGTTTGGGGGGCCAGTCCTTCGCAAGTTGATTATTACGCCTGCATCGGCCCCCACCACCGCCCGGGGGATTCCATGCGGTACTGGGTACAATGGCTCCAAACCTCCCGCGCGAGATGCCTGGAAATTCCGCCTGTATACATGAGCCAATTGGTTGACATCCATCTCGCTTCGCCTATACAGGATCGGCGCGAAGCGGAAAACGATGATCACGGGGAGACGTATAGCACCACTTGGCAGGGACCGGGCCTGTTCGTCAGCGTTCGCGTGCCAGCTGGGTTATTTTACCTTTCGCTTTACGATTGCAATAAGGACGGGCATTCGGGGCCTAACCGCGATCGAGATTATCTCGTAACACTTAAGGCCAGATCGGCGAGTTGCCCCGTCGGCCCGGTTGGATGGACGATCTCCTCCCCGGTCCTGGCGAGGGCCAGAATTTGCAATTTCTGGCGGGGTTGCTACCAAAGATTTTTAGTTCGCGGTCCAATGGACCTGGCGATCCATGTGCGACGTAACTATTCATTTAACACAATCCTTGCGGGTGTTTTTCTCGACCGTGTAAACGAGTTTCCATTTCCGTATTTCACGTGGCGGTCGCGGTGGAATCACGAGCGAGTAGACCGGGCGAGGGAGGCTCGGGTAACTCGCCGAAGGTGGGCCGTCCACCGTGCCCGCCTGCTGCGGCCTCGGCCCGCCGGGTGGTCAGCGCTGGCGAGCATCCGCCTCTGGCACAACTTGGGGCGACTTCGCTATATCAACCCGGCCGCATGGGCCGAGCTGTCTCCTGTCGCTTATGCGCTGGAGCTACGCTGGTTCACGGCTCATCCAAAGGGCGTTACCACCAGACAGCTTGCGCGCTGCAATTACATGTTGCTGCGATTTCATAAATGGGAACAGGATGTTGCAAAGCTCTACCCCATGACCGCGCGTCAAATAGAGAAATCACTAAAATGGAATCACAAAACCGCAAACTGCATCTCCGGTGGGTACCAGTGGGTTGAGGGATACCAAGTCTTACTGGCTGCGAAAGACCGTGGAAATTATGGACGGGGTTATTTCCGCAAAAAAGAACAGAAGCTTGAGGCCGAAGCCCAACGCATGGCTGATAACATGGTCAAACAATAAAAGGAGAGCCAACCTTGAAAAATCAAAGCACTCAATTCCCCGACGGCCAGCGCGGAAGCCGAGCCATCGCACGCGCCGGGATAATGATCCTCATCGCAGCGAACGCATGTACCGGCGGTCTCGTCGCCGCCGCGACCACACAGCCAGCCCCCGCCAATGAGAACAACTGCAAATTGGACTGCGCCCAGCAACTCAAACAGCCACCCTACAACCAAAGCAAGCCGGTCACAATTGGCATCCCAACCGTTGTAAATCAAACTATCGACAAGCTGAATTCCGAGTTCTCAAATTTCAATATTTCGGGCGGAAGTCTCGGCCTCACCACGGCGATCGCGCAAATCACAGCCGACCAATCTTATACCTGCTGCGACAGCACATCATGCCAGACACCTGTCAGTGACCAGAGCTATAGCGGCGGAATTGGAGTCACCGCCAGCACCAATTTTCGGATTCCGTTTACTGCTGGAAGCCTCAACTTCAATGTGCTGGGCTTCGGACTGGACATCGGCGGGAGCGTCGGCCCGGATATAAAACTTACCGCAGGCGCTAAAGCCAACACGACCCTTAACTTCTCAAGTTGCGGCAACTCGGCGACGGTGGGACTTGACGTGCCCGTCACGTTGACGGTCACCCCGGCGGCGTTCAGCGTCGGGGCGTACGCAATCGTTCTAAACAAGGATTATGGTTTTACTGCGGCCGCATCTGCGTCGGGATCAACCGGGGCCAACCTTGATATTAGTGTGACCATGAATAAGTCGGGAACCACCTACGCGCTGGGCGCGGCACTGGATGGCCTCACCGCGACGGGAACGATCAAGGGTGGGGTTGTCGTGGCGGGTCAATTCTATGGACTGAACAATTCCTACACTGCGACGTTGATCGCACCGGTGACCTTCGGCGACAACGGCACGCTCTAGTTGTGAGAATGCATCTATGAACCCAGAATGAGGAGAACTCAAAGTGAAACCAGAACGTCATCTTGCCTGTATTGTGATTGCTTCGTTCTGTTGCCTTTCACAAACACACGCCAAC
>JAJZEY010000291.1 GCA_021805585.1 Planctomycetota bacterium | reverse complement strand
CGCCATTATCCGCGATATAAGCGAACGCAAGCGCATGGAAAATGAAATTCTGCATATTTCCGAACGTGAGCAGCAGCGGATCGGGCAGGACTTGCATGATGGGCTTGGCCAATTGCTTACCGGTGCGGCGCTGCACGCCAAGGCACTGGGAGGACAACTTGGGCGGACCTCGCCGGAGTTTTCCGCGCGCATGAACCGCGTGATTGAACTGATTAATGATGGCATCGCCCAGAGTCGTGAACTTTCACGCGGCCTTCAGCCCGTGGCCGATTGCCAGGTGTTTCCCACCAGTATTCAGGACCTGGCCGAACGGACGCAAACGCTTTTTGACATTGAATGCTCCGTTCGCTGCCAACCGCTGCCTCCGGGAATATCGCTTTCCGATGCCACACATTTGTACCGCATTATTCAGGAATCCATCCATAATGCCGTGCGCCACGGCAAAGCCCGGCATATTCAAATCAGTCTGAAAACCCTGGGCCGCAATTTGCGACTTACCGTGCGCGATGACGGCGTAGGATTTCCTGATGTCCGCGGCCGCGGACTGGGGCTGCATATTATGAATTATCGCGCCGGCGCGATCGGCGCATTGCTGGAAATCCGTTCGACTCCGGGGCGGGGTGTCACGGTTATTTGTTCGCTTAGTCAGCCGGAAGTTCCCGTCGAAAAGCTGCCTGTTGAAAAAGGAAAGATGTCATGAAAAGAACAGGTGAATCCGACCGGTCGAGCAGGTCCCCGGCCGCTGGAGACGGTGCCGGAAAGAAAGTCGCCACCGCCGCACCGAATCAAGCCGCCAAACCCGCAGCCCGGATTCCGCCGCCGATCACCTTTCGGTCCAAACCCGGTCGGCCGACTATGGCCGCCCCGTCCGGCAAGGCCAAGCCGCGGATCGTGATTGTGGATGACCACCCTATCGCACGGCAGGGCATTCGTCTGCTTATTGAAAGTTCCGACGATTTATGTGTTTGTGGCGAAGCCGCCGATGCCGACGGTGCCCTGGATGCGGTGGCCAAATTTAAGCCGGACCTCGCCGTCGTGGATTTATCATTAAATGGCAAGCCGGGATTGGAATTGATTAAAGACCTGCGGTCAATGCACGAAAAACTGCCCATCCTTGTGCTTTCCATGCACGATGAAACCATGTATGCCGAACGGGCCTTGCGCGCCGGTGCCCGTGGGTATATTCAAAAGCAGGAAGCTACCGATAAAATTCTGTTGGCGATCCGTCGGATTCTGGCCGGCGAAATTTATGTCAGCGATGCCATTGCCGGCCGCGTGCTGCGGCAGCTTGCCGGCGGCGGCAACCAGCCGTTGAAATCTTCACTGGAATTGCTGTCCGACCGTGAACTGGAGGTATTCGGGTTCCTTGGGCAGGGCAAACCGGTCCGGGAAATTGCAAGTATCCTGCATTTAAGCGCCAAAACGGTGGAAGCGCATCGCGAACACATTAAGGAAAAACTCAATTTTGCCAGCAGCAACGAACTGCTGCGTTACGCCATTCAGGTCGGTATGGACAAATAAGAAATACCACTGTTTTCCGCGGGTGCCCGGCGGCGTTCATCCCGCGGTTGCCAGTCGGACTCCGCATCCATGACGCAACGCATGCAAGTCACGCCGGACGGGTTGGTCCCGCAATTGTGGCGCGGGACCTTCTTTTTCTTGCTCTACCACCTTGTGAATAAATTCGTCGAATCAATGGAATGCTGATCGGGGCTTCAATCTGGTAAATCCGGTGCGCGGCCACGCTGCGTGGCCCGCCAAACAGATGCGGGCACACCCACAGATGCGGCAGCGCCGGGAACATTTCCATCAGACCAAGGCTATGCAGTCCCGCACGAAATTCATGCAGATCCAATTGGAATCCATAAACCGCGCCTTTTTTTTCCTACCCGTACGCCTTTGAATCAGGCGCGGTCCAGCTTTGTGCGGAGCCTTCGCCGAAGCAATATCATGCCACCGACGACAAGCAGGCTCACGCTGGCGGGTTCGGGCGTCAGAATTTCCGTCACTTGGGTGGACCATGTGCCGTTGGCCGCGGGCAATTCTTGAAATGTCCAGAAAGCGTTGGGATTCGTGGGGTCGGCGACCGTCGTGCTGTAATCGCCCCAGCGGTAGCTGCCGGTCAGCAGCGTGTAATCGACGGTCCCCGCCTTAAGCAGAAATGGCGTTCCCAACGTCAGGCTTCCGGTATTGGAAATATGTCCGACCGCCGCATAAGAACTGACATATTGACTGGCCGAGCTTTCATTAAATGCCAGTACGACAGTGCCGTTGGTGCCTACCGCCAGCGACCCGTAATACAGGGAACTGCCCGGGTTATTTGGATCAGTCAAGACCAGTTCATTGCTGATGCCGGGGCTGGCACCGTCTGTAACCGCGGGAGTAACGCCAAATACCCGCAGCGCGGAAATATTGCTGTTGCCGGGATTTGCGATGGTTTGCACTCCCCAAATCTGTCCTTGGGAAAGCACCAGACTTGAACTCAGGCGATCATCTCCCGTGTCGATCGTAATGGAAGTTCCCGGCTGGGAAGCGCCGGCGGACGGCGGGCCACCCGTCTGGGTGGTGAATGTCGCAAGATTAAAATTAATATCCAGTGAAGGCGGACTGCCCGGCACTACCACGGTCTGATTCAGATTTTCCGTGTAACCAACCGAATTGCCGCTATTTTGCTGATAATTTGAATACAAATAGGTGGAATGACCGGTATTTCCACTAAAATCGTTGACCGGCTGATTGGTGAAACCAAGGTTGCTGTAGGGCTGGTTAAACAGCGCTGCGCCTGTGGCATTGCCTGCAGTTAAACTGGCTTTGGGAATAACCAATACATCGGTATTGGTCGGTGAGCTGGTAAAATTATTTAATGCGCTGGGCACGGAATACATATTGCCCGCCAGCGTCACATTATTTGCCGTGATGCCAAGCGTCGGAAAATCGGCAAATTCCGGCGTAGTCATACCCGCCGGCTGCGAACCATAAGTGATGCCATGCCAGCCGAGAAGCGGATTGCTGGATTCCGCCACCAGAAAATCATTGGACGCGCTGACGCCCGAACTGTTCTGCGGAACGGTGATGGAACTGGCAAACCAGTTTCCCGAACTTGGATCGTAAATAATCCGCGGATCGCTTAACCCGATACTCGTGGTTGAACCACTGGCTGTGAAAGCGGCCGAATAGGCGCTGGAACTTAGCGCGTTTTTCCAGAAAGATTTCAGCGTTTCGGACAGGATGGGGGTGTTGGTAACGCCGCCGGCGATTTTGTTATAAACAGAAAACTGACCGTTAATCAGTTCCGCGATATTGGCCGTGCCCACAGCGCCGTTGGTGTCCGGCGGCGCGTAACCCGGAATATATCCGCTGTTGCTGTATGTGCCGGCTGAAAAATTGACCGGAATCGAATAACCATTCGTTCCAGCAAATGCCACAGAAGCCAGTGCCAGACCCGAAATGGAAACAACCCCTGCGGAAAGAAGCGGCATACGCATAATTGAACCCTCATTTCAGTTCACTTTGACACTTTGCGGAAGTTGCGCCTGTCTGTCCGCCAATCTGGTTACCTGATGGTTGTTGTGTTCCAAAAACCGGCGGTTTAAGAAAAAGCCTCCACCCGTAAAGGTTGAGACCTTAAGGCGACAGCCTCCCTCAGCAGGCCAGATTGTATCCGCCAATATGTTACCGGACAAGAAAAATATTCGCGATTTAGTTGCACAGAAAGGAAAGGGCCAGAACGCTTTTGTTCCACGATGCCGCGCCCGCCGACGCCCATTTGCCGAAAGCCAGACGCTTATTATCCTATATTGTGCGCACAAAAAATACCCGCTTTTATAAAAAATTCGTTGCAATATTCGCCGGACGTGTTACGTTTATGAACATCGGTGACATTAAATGTAGGTTTTTTGTAAAAAGGAAACAAACATGAAGCGACGGGATTTTTGCAAATTTATGGCGGTTTCCGCAGCCGCAGCCGTTGGAATCAGTAAATCCGGCACGGCGGACGCCGCGGGTAGCAGCCGCGGCTTTGACCAGCTCAACCAGACCTATCCTGAATTTTGTGCCCAACCCGCTGACCGACGCACATTTTACGCACTGGAACACAACAAAATCGTTTCCGAAAAGCTGAATAATCAACATTGGCGGCCCACTGGCTGGGGAGGCCCTCCTGGCCTGCCCGTCAAAGGCGGTTCCTGGGATGGCGTTCCCATGAAGGCCCCGGTCTCCGGCCTTTCCGGCCAGGGACCCTACAAGCCAACGTGGAATTCTCTTATGCAATATGACTGCCCCGAATGGTACCGGGACGCCAAATTCGCTATCTGGAACCACTGGAGTCCCCAGTGCGTACCCGAAGATGGCGACTGGTACGCCCGCAACATGTATATTCAAGGCTCCGGCCAGAACCGCTTCCAGTGCCAACACTATGGGCCGCCCTCGCGCTTTGGCTACAAAGATCTTTGCGCCCAATGGACTCTTTTGAACTGGGAGCCAGGGCATTTGATGGACCTGTATAAAAAAGCCGGCGCAAAATTATTCCTGGCTGTGGCCAATCATCATGATGGCTTTGACACTTGGAATTCCAGGCATCATCAATGGAATGCCGCCAATATTGGTCCGCATCGGGACGTCATAGGAACTTGGACGCAGGAAGCTCGCAATCGCGGCTTGCGCATGGGTGTAACGGTGCATCAGGCCCGCAACTGGTGGTGGTTCCAGACTTCGCACGGCGCGGATAAAAATGGCCCGCTCGCCGGTGTTCCGTATGATGGCGTGCTGACCAAAGCCGATGGCAAAGGCCAATGGTGGGAAGGTTATGACCCCCAGCAGCTTTATGGTGCCAAGCATCCGCATAACGCCCTGCCGGATGCCTCTTATGTGAAAAACTTTTATGACCGCACCCGCGACCTGATTGACCAACACAATCCGGACCTGCTGTATTTTGACAATTCCCTCTTCCCGCTCGGCTGGGGGGGAATGAATATCGGTGCCTATTTTTATAATCACAGCCTTAAGACCCACGGAAAAATGGAAGGCGTGGTGAATATCAAGGGCGTGCCGGCCCATTTGGCCAAATCCGTCGTCGCGGATATTGAACGCGGCATCACCAGCGGTATTGTGCCTTACCCATGGCAGTCCGAAACCTGTATCGGCCAGTGGCATTATCAGCGCGGGCTTTTCGAACAGCCCGGCGAATATGGCGGCTACCTGAACCCGCAGCAGGTGATTCATTGGCTCTGCGATGCGGTCAGCAAAAACGGCACGTTTGTGCTGAATATTCCCGGCAAGCCGGATGGCACCATAGACCGCAAGGAAAAGTTAATTCTTGAGCAGCTTGCTGAATGGTTTGCGGTTAACGGCGAGGCTATTTATTCCACTCGGCCATGGAAAATTTTCGGCCAGGGTGCGACTCAGGCCGCCAAAGGCTGGGGCAATGGCTACAACACCATTAAAAACCTCGGTGCCAACGACATTCGCTTTACCCGCAACAAGGCGAATACCGTTATTTACGCCATTTTCCTGGGCTGGCCACAGGGCGCGTTCAATGTTCCGGCTATGGGAACGGCGGCTCCGACCAATCCGGGCAAAATCGCCCATGTGCAAATACTGGGGGTGGATGAACCGCTGGTCTGGAAACAGACCGCCACAGGATTAAGCGTGCAAAAACCAAAATCCGGCCCCAAGACGGCGGATTACGCGGTGGCGTTAAAGCTGATTCTGGCCTGAAGCAATCGGTCTTTAGTTGTCTGAAAATAACGTTGGATTTCGTGGCGGGCGGTTTATTACAAAATGAACCGCCCGCCTTTTTTTTACTGTCCGGCAATCACCGGGTTCCGGATTCCCATGCTTTTATCCCGGTGCTAGTGCTCTGTCACACCTACAAATTAGGATTGACGGAGGGCCAGGGGGCTGTGGGCGCGAAGCGAGAAGGAAAGTGTATGGGAGCATAC
>JAJZEY010000182.1 GCA_021805585.1 Planctomycetota bacterium | reverse complement strand
ATGGGTGATGGTCTGCCTGGCGATTGTCACCGCGATTCTGGGGTTGGCGGTATTCAAATATGGCACGGTCTGCTTCTGGGCCGGGCTGTTTGGTGCCGGCTCGCAGACGTTGCTGGCCGCACTGGCCTGGTGGGGGCTGCGGCTGGCCGGCCAGCAGGCGTCGCTGGTGGAAGAAGCCACCGCCGCCAAAAGCTTCACGCCCATTGCCCCACTGGGCACATTCCACATGAGTTATTCCGATGATGCCGCGCATATCGTGGCTCCACCTCAACCGGTTGAACCGGAAGACATTACCACTCTGGATACCGGTTTCCAACGGGTGGTCATTGCCCTGGCCTCGCTTTTGCTGATGGGCCTTTCCGTGATTGTCGGCTGGATGGTCTACCGCAACTTTGCGGCGGTTATTCCCGGCAAGCCAATTGTTATTTCGCCCGCGGCCATTGATCCCGGTGCGGTGGTGGCGGCTGCCGGAACGCTGCTGGTGTATTTCATTATGCTGTCATTTTCCCGTGTGGCACCGGAATCCGAAGGCTATGGCGAGGCCGCCAATGGCATCGCCCTGCTCGGGATGCCCGGTGCCCTGGTGCTGGCCGCGGCGATTGGTGCGGCTTGGGCGGGCATTGCGTATGCCACACAGGCGGCGGCGATTTTCATAGCGGCGGTCATGTTCCTGCAGGCCCTGGAACTGGGTATTAACGCCCTGCGCAATTATGGCGCGATTGAAGAAATTGATCAGGCCGGCCTGGACCTTCAGCAACTTCCACTTGTGCCGCTGCTGTCCAGCGGCTGGATTGTGGGCTTGCGTGTGCTGCTGGGCGAAAGCATCGGCTGGACACGGGATTCCAAGACCGCGCCGGGCGTGTTCGCCCGACTGTTGCCGCGGATTGTACTGGCCGGAATCGCGATACTGCTGGCGCTAAGCACGCTGCATATTGTGCCGACCGGCGAGGTGGGCATTCGTGAGCATTTAGGCAAAACGACCGCTTACGATCTTAAGCATCCGCTGCCACCGGGCCTGCATGTGCTCTGGCCATGGCCGGTGGATGAATTGCAATTCGTTCCAACGGCCCGGCTCAACAAAGTGGATGTGGGAACCGAGGAATTGCATAAATCGAAGCTGGGCGAGGCGGTTTTTTCATTCTGGAGTTCGCACGAATCAATTCCCGGCATGGAATTCATGACCGGTAATGTAAACGCGGCGGGAGCCAGTTCCTCGGAACTGCTGGACGGTTTTGTGTTCATGTCATGGCGGGTGAAAAATCCGGGATTATTTTTCAACAATATTTCCAATAAAAATATTATTGAATATGGCAACAGTGCCGGCACCGGCGAAACCGCGCATGTCCGTCGGATGGACCAAGCCCTTGTGCATCAGATATTTTTAACCAGCATTTCACAGGTATTCGCGGTGCATTCGCTTCAACAGATCATGCAGTCGGATATTCAAGGCGTTGCCCACCAGATTCGCGCCATGGCCCAGAAGCAGCTTGACGCCCTGGGTGCGGGCATAGAAATTGAAGATGTGGACATTAAAGACATTCATCCGCCCAAAGGATTCGCAACCATGACCGCTCATGGAAAGCAGCTTGGCCCCGCGGCGGCGTATGAAAATGTTGTCAGCATGCGGGAATTTAAGCACATGATTATCGCGCGGGCCCAGCAGGAACGATTCAAGGATAGACACGTGGCGGAGGGGGTGGCATCCAGTGAGGTGGCCCGCGCGCAGGCCTACGAAACCAGTCTGATCAATACCGAAGAAGGACGCGCTGCCGCGATTCTTGCCCGGTCCAGTGCATTTGCCGCTTCGCATGGTACCGCGGCAAACTGGGAATTTTATCAGGTCATGGGGAAGATTTTTGCTTCCATTAATAAAGTCGTGTTGGGACCGGATGTCACGCCCCCGGAAATCTGGCAGCTTGGCCATCGGTCCAGTAACAACATCAACGTGCCGCCGCCATCCGGTCCGCCGGGCGGATTGGGCAATCCAATCGGAATGCCCCCCGGGTAAAAGACGGGCGGTGGTGGATACCCGCGTGTGATGTAAGAAAACGGAATATATCGAACTATTCAGGAAAACGAGTTTATGCGAAAATTAACGATCTTTATCATTTCCATGTGTGCCCTGGCCGTGCTGTTTCTGGTCATGTGCACATTCGTGGCCAAGCCGTATCAGACTGTTCTGCTGAATCGTTTCGGCAGAATTATTACCAAGCCGACCAATATCTGCTACAACTGGTATCTGCGCTGGCCGACGGATAAGGTGATTCGCATGGACAACCGCCTGCACCTTTACCAAAGCAACAACCGGGAGGTCAGCACCGCGTCCGGGAACGGCGAACCGATCACCATCCGCACCTGGGCGGCATGGCGGATTACGAATCCTGAGCAGTTCTATGTCCGTTTTCCCGGCGGACCGCTGGTGATGAAAGCCTTTCTGGACAGCAAAATTGAAGGTGTGGTGCAAAGCGTGATGGGGCAATACCACCTGCATCAGCTTTTCAACACGGACGCCTCCAAAATCCGAACCCCGCAAATTGAAGCCCAGATGCGGACCGAAGTAAATTCCACCATCTCGGGGCGTTGGGGCATCAAACTCATCGCTATTGGTATTTCCCGAATGACCTTCCCGCCGCAGGTTGCCCAATCGGTGTACAGCCGCATGGCGGCAGAACGCAACAAAATAGCCAGCAAATACCGCAATGAAGGATTAAGCCAGGCGACGGCGATTATCGCCCAGGGCCAGGAACAGGCCACGGAAATTCGTTCGGAAGCCGAAAAAACCGCGGAAGAATTGCGCGGCAATGGGGACGCCAAGGCCTATGCGATTCTGAATGAAGCGCAACAGACGCCCGCAGCGCGGCGGTTTTACCGCTTCTGGAAATCGCTTCAGCTCTTCAAAAATTCCATGGGCGCAAGCACCTATTGGGTGCTGACGCCGAATAATCCGATTACCGCGCCGCTGTTCGATCAGATGAAGACGGCTACACAAAGCAGTGATCGATTGGCCCCGAAAGTTAAAGGCACCACGGGTAAATAATTCCCGCCCGGCGCACAAAATAATGGCCGGGCCGGCGGCTGGGACACCGGAAAATTTCATCAGGAACGGCATTGTTATGACTCAAACACCCACACGCATCATAGACCACGGCGACCATGTGCATGAATTGCCGATTTTGGACGACAACGCGCCGCCGCAAAATCCCTGGTTCAGCGCGCAAAAAGTGCTGTTGTATTTCGTGATTGGCATTGTGCTGATATGGCTGGCCAGCGGATTTTATCGCGTGGGGGCCGGCAATGTGGCACTGGTGCAGCGCCTCGGCAAGTTCTTGACCACCGCCAACGACAAACCGTTGATTATTTCAGCCGGTTCCCATTACCATCTGCCCTGGCCCATTGACAAAGTCTATCCGGTGCAACTGCAACGCGAACAGAATCTGATTGTGCGGGATTTTCATATATCTCCGGCGGCCAATGCGCCCCTGGAACACAAAATGATGGAACAGGGCATGCCACGCCGCCTGTTTGACGCCATCTATAACCCCTATCTGATCACCGGTGATGAAAATGTGATTCACGCATCCATTACCGTGCAATACCGCATATCCGATCCATACGCCTATTTAACTTCCGTTTACCAGCCGGCGACCATGCCGCCGGGGCAGGGGCGGCTGAACATGCTGATGATGATTGCGGCACACCAGCTTATTTTGAAAATTGCACAAAGTACGGTGGATCAGGCACTTTATTCCGGCAAAACATTGCTGAACCAGGAATTGTTCAGTCCGGCGCATCCCGATTCCGGCATACAAGGTCAGATCAACAAGCTGGGACTTGGTGTGCAACTGGAAAAAGTTCAATTAAAAAATGTCTCCTGGCCGCAGGCTTTGGATGGCCCGTTTACGGCGGTGCTTAATGCCCGCCAGCAGGAGGCATCGGAAATTCAAACCGCCAAGCGCCGCTCCAATCAGTTGATCACGCTGGCCCAGGGAAACGCACAGGCGACCATCAATGAAGCCACCGCCACCGCCAATCAGGTGCGGAATCAGGCCCAGGGCGAGGCGCTGGCCTTTTCGCAGGTTTACACCCAGTATCAAAAAAGTCCGCGCGTGATCACCTATAAACTGTTAAGCGATACCCTCGGCCAGGTGATGCGGAATGCGGCCAGAGTGTTCTTCGTGCGCAAAGGACAGAGGATACTCATTTCTTTGCCGCCACCGCCGCGGAAAATTATTATTCCGGCATCCCGTTAAATCAGTTGTCCGACCGGTGTTGATGCCGATCGCCCGGCCGGGGGCCACATCCACAAATGGATTTGCCCGCACCGGCGTTTCATTGACTTGCATGCGGCGCTGCATAACTTTCGGCGTTCGGGTATCATGCCTCGCAAAACCCGGCGCAGCGGATATCACCGCGGAAGACCGGGAGGCCGCTGAACCGACGCGCCGAATTGCCGCCAGTTGTGAAACCGACCCGGCCCGCGCCGCCGCAGCGCATGTTGAAAGCGGAAAAGCCATTCCGGCTTGAACTGGAGTTTTTCATGGTATCACAGAATTTTGCCATTCAGACCCGGCAATTGACTAAAATTTATCCCGGCTTCTGGAAAAGCCAGAATGTGACCGCGTTAAGCGCATTGAATCTGCAGGTTGAACAGGGGCAGATATTCGGTCTGCTTGGTCCCAACGGCAGCGGCAAAACCACTACTATCAAGCTGTTGCTCGGGCTGATAAACCCGAGCGACGGTGACGCGCTGGTCATGGGCCAGCCCGCCGGGGACCAGGACACCCGTCGTCGGCTGGGCTATTTGCCCGAAGAAAGCTATCTGTATCGGTTTCTTAACGCGCGGCAAACGCTTGATTTCTACGCCCGGCTTTTCAATATGAATCGCGCGCAGCGCAAAAGGGCGGTCGATTACTATCTTGACTTTGTGGGACTGGATCCCGCCGTTCGCGACCGGCGCATCGGCACTTATTCCAAAGGACAAACGCGCCGTGTGGCCCTGGCCCAGGCGCTTTTGAACAATCCGGACCTGGTCATTATGGATGAACCGACCAGCGGCCTGGACCCCGTCGGCATGCTGGAAATTAAAAATATGATCATTCGCCTTAAAGAGGCGGGTAAAACCGTGCTGCTTTCCAGCCACCAGCTTGCCGATGTGGAAGATGTGTGCGATCGGCTGGTGATTCTGTACCGCGGCCGCGTTGAAATAGCCGGCAGCCTGACCGACCTGCTGGAATTAAAGGATGTGTTTCAGCTTGAGGCCCGGCAGGTTTCCGATTCCCTTCGCCAGCAGCTTATCGCACTGGCCGAGCAGGGCGGCGCAAAGGAAATTCAGACCGGTCGTCCGCGGGTGCGGCTTGAGGACCTGTTCAAACAGTTGGTGGATTCCAAACGTCGCGGCGAAAAGGCCGGCCCGGCTGCCGGTTAAAATTCCGCACCGCCGGACTACCGCCCCCTGCGGGTTAAAGCAAATTGGAGTATACGATGCCCCACGCATCAGGCATTCATTATGTCGCACTATTCGCGGATTCGGTCATCGGTCTGTTGATTGTGGCCTTTATTCTGCTGGCATTCCGGGATGTTCTGCGTCTGCGCACGGGTCTTTCGCGGGCCTGGGCGATCGGGCGGGTGTCCCTGCTGGACGCCTGGAACGCCCGGATATGGGTGCTTCCCCTGATCTGGCTGTTTATTTCCATCCTTCTCTGTTTGGCGATTGTGCGCGGCTACACACCGGGCAGCAAAGTGCGACTGGACCTGACCATTTTTCTGCGGGCGCAGGAAGTTCTGCTGCTGGTGTACCTGGGAATTCTGGCCTGTCTGGCGCTGCCGCGCGAACGGGAACGCCGCACGCTGATCACCACCGGTGCCAAGCCTATTTCCCGGCTGGAACTGCTGCTGGGCAAAGTATTCGGATTGTGGGCCGCCGGGCTGGTGCTGCTGTTTGCCATGATGCTGCTAACCTGGGGATATATGACG
>JAJZEY010000538.1 GCA_021805585.1 Planctomycetota bacterium | reverse complement strand
GTGAGCTTTGGCGCTCGTCGTCAAGGTATGCTCCCATACACTTTCCTTCTCGCTTCGCGCCCACAGCCCCCTGGCCCTCCGTCAATCCTAATTTGTAGGTGTGACAGAGCACTAGTCAGAATTTAGCCCGCCTGAAAAATTCCGCCGGCCATTGGCGAAGATGGTCGCATTGGGGCCCGCACATGCCTTAGTTCTAAAGGCGAGTGTAAAATTAAATCCGGGGTTAGACTTTCACCGCGACTGCCGGTGCGATTGCCGGTGGCAACAGACCATCGACACCGCCGGCGCGCCGGTGTCCACGGCCGGGTGATCCATTTGGGTGTTCAATTGGGGAGCGACCATTCTGGGCACCGGTCGCGATGGCTTGTCGGGCGAGACGCCCGACTCCCAACGCTGCGGGGCGGCCATCCTGGCCGCCGGGCATTGCCGTCAGGCAAGATGTCCGCCCCAGCCTCTTTTACCGCTTGCGCATTCGCACCTTCGCCATACCCGCTTGTTACCCAGGGCCAATAGCCAAAATCCGCGATTGTTCTTGCACAGGCCCTAATTATGGATGTTCTGGTTTTGTGTCATTATCCTCGGGGTAATTGGCGATACTGCGTGGGAGTCATTGCGTACATGCGACGAAACAGGCGAGAGAAATAAAGTGGATCGGAAAAGGCCATACGGGCCGCCACTTCCTTGACCGGCAAATCAGATGTTTGCAGCAGTTGGCAAGCTTTGCGCATTTTCAGGCGCTTAAAATATTCCAGCGGAGGCAGGCCTATGACCCGGCGAAACAGCGCGCAAAAATGGGAATTGGATAAATTTACGCGGTGCGCCAATTCGGAAATAGTCACGGTGCGGTCCGTGCAGGCGCTTAAAGAACGGGCCAACTGTTCAATACGCTGCGACGATTTTGGCGAAGTCCGGTCAATTTGCAGTGCGCCGGCACATAAAAGACCCATTAAATGCGCCGCCACACCGGAAGGCAGAATGAGCTGATCGGATCTATACAAATGCTGGATATCCATAATTAATTTGTCAAACAATTGTGCCAACTCCGGTACGTCCGGTACATTTAAGAGCGGGGCAACCCGTGTAAAAGGGCCGGATTTGCAGATGGCTGCGACCGCCGGACCGGTTAAATGACACCAGTAAATTGTCCATGGATTCCGCGGCGAAGAACCATACGAATGAGGCATATACGGCGTAATACACACAGCCTTCCCGGGCGAAACGGGTACAGGCTCCCCGTGCGGATTCCCAAGCTTTACCCAGCCATATCCCTGTACGCAAAAGATGACGATCAGTTGCCTGGAGCCATGGCTGCGATTAACCAGATGGCCGGCGGCCTGCGGAAAATAGCCGACGTCCGTAGGCACAATACCCAGCGGCAGATGGCGCGCCAGTGCCCGCTCCACCAGGGGTGCCGGCAGCACAATCATGCGCTGCCGGGCAAAACCGTGGCGACGTGAAGGGACTTGAGGGCCAAATTGGCTCGATCGCCCGTCGGCAGTTTCATCGGTCGTATACATTGGATTTTATTATACCATAATATCGTCCATATCAATCGTGCGATTGTCAATTGCGGCAAAATAGCGTTGGGGGCATATTCGAGACGGAAACAATACGCGAATCACACGTATCATTCGCATCCGCGGTGCCGCGGATAAAATTGGAGACATCAGCATGTATAAACTGCGGTTGCCAACCCCACCCGCCCATCAAACCGGCAGCGTGAAGGCTTGGGATGAGCCTGTGCCTATGCTCACGTATGAACCGATCGAGCCGGACAGAAATCCAATGTTTCTGGAAACACGGGTGTATCAGGGTAGCAGCGGGCGGGTTTATCCATTGGCGGTTATTGATGCGGTTTCAACCATTCCTCATGAGCGCCTCTGGCAGGCCATACATCTTGAAAATGAATTTATCCGCGTCATGGTCCTTCCAGAACTCGGCGGACGAATTCATGTGGGAATGGACAAGACGAATGGCTACGATTTTTTCTATCGGCAGAACGTAATCAAACCCGCGCTGGTAGGACTGGCAGGACCCTGGGCTTCGGGAGGCGTGGAATTTAACTGGCCACAGCACCATCGTCCGGCAACGTTCATGCCGGTTCATTGCCGCATAGAAGAACACGCTGATGGCGCACGCACGGTTTGGCTGGGAGACCATGACCCGATGCACAGACTTAAAGGGATGCATGGTGTTCATCTGCGGCCAGGGTCCAGTGTGCTGGAATTGAAAGTTCGGCTATATAACCGTTCCGAACAAACCCACACGTTTCTCTGGTGGGCCAACGCGGCGGTTCACGCGCATGAATTATATCAATCCTTTTTCCCGCGTGATGTACACATGGTGGTGGATCATGCGCGGCGAGCCGTGAGTGAATATCCATTGTGCGGAGGATATTACTACGGCGTCAATTATAAACGACGCGTTAAACACGGCATTCCGAAAAATCAAATGCCCCCCCAATTTGTTCCGCCGGGAACCTATCCGCCCAATGATTTGAGCTGGTATGCCAATATTCCGGTACCCACAAGTTATATGGCCATTGGATCACGGCATGATTTTTTTGGCGGATATGATCACCGCAAACAAGCGGGCCTGGTTGGTATTGCCAACCATCATATTGCGCCCGGAAAAAAGCAGTGGACCTGGGGTAATCATACGTTTGGCTATGCATGGGACCGAAGCCTGACCGACACGGATGGTCCCTACCTTGAACTTATGTCCGGGGTGTATACGGATAACCAACCTGATTTTTCCTTTCTGGCTCCGGGTGAAACCAGAACCTTCAGTCAATATTGGTATCCGATTCAGAAAATAGGACCCGCCGTCGCGGCAACAACCCGCGGCGCCATTGGCGTTGCAATCCACAAACGGACTCTGCGCGTCGGTATTGCGGTAACACAGCATTGCGATTCGATGGATGTTCAAATAGGGGTTAAAGACCGCACAATTGTCCGGCGAAGTGTTGCGGCCACGCCAGGATCCCCATGGGTAAAAACGATCGAGATACCGGGAAAATTAGACATTCATGCTTTGACAATCCGGGTGCGTGATAAAGACGGCGCAATGCTTGTGGAGTTGGCTCCGGAACCAAGTCGCAAGGATAGCCCCCCTCGACCCGCGGCCGCACCACCGTTGCCAAAAGCGATCCCAACCCTGCAAGAACTGTATTTGACCGGGGTACATCTGGAACAATATCGCCATGCAACTCGTTGCGGGGCGGATTATTGGCGTGAGGCGCTCAAGCGCGAACCCGCCGATTACCGCTGCAATCAGGCGATGGGTGTCTGGCACACCGCACGGGGAGAATTCGCCGCCGCTGTAAAACACTTTAAATCCGCCATCACCGCGCTTACCAGATTCAATGCCAACCCGTCCGAAGGGGAAGTGTTTTACAACACCGGCGTGGCGTTAAGATGGCTTGGAAAGCATGACGAGGCCCATGACCATTTGTACAAGGCAACCTGGAACTATGCCTGGCAATCGCCGGCGTTTTACGCCCTGGCGCAGCACGAAACCGCCCGTGGCAACTGGGATATGGCATTGGACCATCTGGAAAGATGCTTGCGGGTAAACGTGGAACATCTGGCGGCCAGAACGCTTAAGGCCGTGGTGCTTGCCAAACTTGGCCGAAGCACACAAATGCGGGAACTGCTGGAAGAAACGCATGTCCTGGACCCGCTGGACAGCGGATGCAATTTTCTGCTGGGCAACGGGCAATGTACCGACACGCAGCAGCAAATGGATTTATCGCTGGAATTCGCCCAGGCGGGGTTATGGGATGACGCCATTGCATCTCTTTGCCCCAACACCGAAAAGATCAGTCCGGGAACCGCCCCCCTGCTGCACTATTACCGTGGCTATTTCCATCTGATGGCCGGAAGGCTTCCGCAGGCCCGGAAGCAATTTGTAATGGCATCCGAGGCGTCACCGGATTACTGTTTTCCATCGCGGCTGGCGGATCAGCGGATTTTACTTTCCGTCATCCGCCTGAATTCCCGGGATGGTCTGGCGCATTACCTGCTTGGCAATTGGCTGTACGACCGACGCCGCCGTACCGAAGCGATTCATCACTGGGAATTGGCCCGGCGCAAGGGGTTCGTGTATTCGGTGCTTTACCGCAATTTGGCGATTGGCTACCACAATATCAGTCGCCGGCCGGACAAAGCGTTGGCTGCGTATCAAGCCGCGCAGCGGGCGGCACCATCGGATGCACGCCTGATGTACGAAACCGACCAGTTAAAGCGCCGCTTATGCGTGCCCGTGAAACAGCGCCTGGCCTGTCTGGTGGCGCATCAGGAACTGGTCGGTCAGCGCCACGATTTAACCATTGAATTCTGTGCGTTGTTGAATCTGGCGGGGCGACATCAAGAGGCTCTTGGCATATTGGAAACGCGCCTGTTCCAGCCATGGGAAGGCGGCGAGGGAAAAGTACTTGAACAATACATTCTGGCACATCTGTCATTGGGGAAACAATACCTCCATGGTGGACATTTCACGCCAGCACAGCGGCATTTTACCGCGGCGCTTCATCCACCGGAAACCTTGGGGGAAGCGGCGCATCCGCTGGCCAATAAAAGCCAGGTCTATTACTATCTTGGATTGGCTTATGCACATGGCGATATTCCTGAATCCCGCCGCTGGTTGCAATTGGCGGCGAGCCCCGCCGGTGATTTTCAGGATATGGCGGTCAGGGAATATTCCGCACTCACGCTTTACCGGGCGCTGGCGTTGCAGGCTCTGAAACGGCCCGCACCGGCACGCCGGCTACTGCTTGACCTGCAGGCATACGCCGGGCGGTTGGAACATTCGCCTGCGGAGATTGATTATTTTGCCACGTCACTTGCCGCCATGGGGTTGTTTGGGAGCAATCTGAAAATGGAACAGAAGACCACGGCCTTGTTTCTTCGTGCACAGGCGGCTTTCGGCCTTGGCCGGGCGGCAACCACCAAGAGCCTGCTTATGCAAGTATTGCGGCGGGATCCCGCCCATTGCCCGGCGGCTGAATTGCTTAAGCTGATCCGGTCCGGTTTCGGTTCGGCAACGGTGGCCAGCGCCGCGGCCGCCCATCGCCGCGTCACACGGGCCCGCGCGGCGGCCGAGCATAAAAGGAGTAAGACACGATGAACGGCGCACCATTATCCGCCGCGGGTACGGTCAGACTGCGAATGCGTTACCTGATTCTGATCGCATTTGTCGCCGCTTTGGGCGGCCTGCTTTTCGGCTACGACTGGGTGGTCATCAGCGGAGCGAAGCCTTTTTTTGTGCCATATTTTCGGCTGACCAGCGGCAATGCGATCGGCTGGGCCATGTCCTGCGCGCTTTTAGGCGCTATGGTGGGCGCAATTTTTACCGGCTGGGCCAGCGACAAATTCGGTCGCAAGAAAATGCTTATACTGGCCGCATTACTCTTTACTCTGTCGTCGGTTATGACCGGCTGGGCCTCCAGCTTTGTCTGGTTCAGCGTCTGGAGGCTGGCAGGCGGCGTGGCGATTGGAATCGCATCGAACATATCGCCGCTTTACATTGCGGAAATCGCGCCCGCACGCCTGCGCGGCAGGCTTGTGGCCGTTAATCAACTTACCATTGTCATTGGAATTCTTCTGGCGGATATGGTCAACTGGCACATTGCCCGGCCATTGCCGGCGCACGCCACAGCGGCGGTCATCGCGGCCTCCTGGGATGGCCGCCTGGCGTGGCGCTGGATGTTTACCGCCGTGGCGATTCCGTCCATGGTCTTTTTTGTTGGTTCCCTGCTGGTGCCGGAAAGTCCGCGATGGCTGGCCAAAGCGGGATATTTCGAGCGTGCGGCCGCGGTACTTACCCGCATAGGCGGAAGCCAACATGCGGCCAAGGAACTGGCCGACATTCAACAGTCTCTCCAAGGGGCAAGCCGGGATAAGGTGAATCTGGCCACGCTCTGGTCCAAGGCGCTCCGGCGGCCTCTGCTTATAGGCATTTTTCTGGCCGTATTGCAGCAATGGTGTGGAATTAATATCA
>JAJZEY010000020.1 GCA_021805585.1 Planctomycetota bacterium | reverse complement strand
TATTCCACCGCATAACCCCATTTAAGAATGCGGGCTTTTTCCAGTCCGGCGATGGAATGCACGATGCGTTCCTGCACATCCATGGGCAAGGAGGTGGAAATTCCATTGCAGTAAATTTCGTCGGTGTCCAGACTTTCGGGTTCCAGAAAAATCTGATGCTGGGATTTGTCGGCAAAGCGGACCACTTTGTCTTCAATGCTTGGGCAATAGCGCGGTCCACGGCCCTGTATCTGTCCGCTGTACATTGGGGCACGGTGCAGGTTCCCGCGTATAAGGTCATGCACGTGGGGATTGGTGTAGGTAATAAAGCAATTCACCTGTGGCAGGGGGGGGAATTGGGCCGCCAGCGGCGAAGCGTCTGTGCCGGAAAGATAGCTGAATGGCACGGGCGGGTTATCGCCGGCCTGCGGGACCAAGGCGGAAAAATCGATCGAATCGCGGGACAGGCGGGGGGGCGTTCCGGTTTTCAGGCGGCCGAGTGCGATTCCCAGTCTGGCGAGGCTGGCGGAAAGGCCGGTGGCACTTTTTTCTCCCACGCGGCCACCCACCGTTTGCTGTTCACCCGTGTGCATCAGTCCGCGCAGGAACGTTCCGGTTGTTAGAATAACGGAATGGCCGACCAGCTTAATTCCCGATTCCAGCATTACGCCGCGGATGGTCCATTGGGCGGCGGTTGTCGGAGGCGCATCGCCGTTGATGGTCGGCAACTTAAAGGCGTCGGCATGGGTTGTCGGCTCCGCAAGCAGTTCATCCACGATCCCCTCAATAATGGTCAAATTCGGACAATGGGTCGCCAGCAGGCTTTGCACGGCCAGGGCGTAACGGTATTTATCCGCCTGTGCCCGGGGCGATTGCACGGCCGGTCCTTTCGATTTATTAAGAATGCGAAATTGAATTCCGGTGGCGTCAATCGCGTGGCCCATCAGACCGCCAAGGGCGTCAATTTCGCGTACAATCTGACCCTTGGCCAGGCCGCCGATGGCGGGATTGCAGCTCATTCTGCCGATGGCGTGGCGATCCATGGTAATCATTGCCACGCGGCCGAAGCCCGCCAGAATATGGGAAGCCGCCCATGCGGCCTCAACCCCGGCATGGCCGCCGCCCACGACAATAACGTCAAAGGCCCGATTCAGGTCGGCTGGTTCCGGCCGGTTTGGGGGAATGGCGGGTGTCGGGGCGGATGTGGTTATAGAATTCATGGGTTGCAGCTTTGCCGGGTCCGGGCCAGGAGACGCCGGACAGCAATTGCCCGGCGTGCGGATGGCCTAAATTCATCGGGGTTATCATAGCCGGTTTTCGCCTGCTTTTCGCTGTCTAGGGCTATTCCGCATCGATATGAACAAGAAACAGACCCCCGCCGTTATTGCAGGCGGGGGGCGTGCGGGCGCAAAATTTTGTGGTTGAATTGATAGGAGGGGGCCATCTGTAGTAGAATACAATGCTCGCGACTGTGAATTGGCTTGCAGGTCGTTGGCGGAAGAAGTTGTTTTGAGCCGAGGGTGCGCCTCACTTGGAGGTCGGTACTTTGAAAATAGTGAATCGTCTGGGTTTCAGGCCGACCAAAATCGGTCTTTATGATCCGGCCATGGAACATGACAGCTGCGGTGTGGGCTTTATTGCCCACATTAAAGGTCGGAAGTCCCACGATATAGTCATTAATGCGCTGACGATGCTTGAACACATGGAACATCGCGGCGCGTGCGGCTGCGAGGACAACACCGGTGACGGTGCGGGCATCCTGACAGGATTGCCTCATGAATTTTTAGCCAAGGCGGCAAAGCGCGATGCGGGTCTTACGTTGCCGGCGTCCGGTGAATATGGGGCGGGAATTGTTTTTTTTCCATCGGACAACGAGCAGCGAGCCTGGTGCGAAAAACTTTTCGCTGAACAGATAGCCGCGCGGGGGCTTTCGCTTATTGGCTGGCGGGATGTACCGACGGATAATTCCATGATCGGCCCGTCGGCAAAGCGAACCGAGCCACGCATGCGGATGATTTTTGTGCGCGGTCCGGTCGGGATGGACGCCGAAAATCTGGAACGCCAATTATACATTGTGCGCAAAGGCGTAACACAAACCATCCGCGGTGCGGAACTTGACCAATCCGACTATTTTTATGTCTGTTCCTTAAGTACAAAAGTGCTTATTTACAAGGGACAGCTAACGTCAATGCAGGTGCGGCAATATTTCGCCGCGGACATTAACGATCCGGATTATATCAGCCATCTGGCGTTGGTTCATTCACGGTTCAGCACCAACACGTTCCCCTCATGGGATCGTGCGCAGCCGATGCGCTTCATGGCCCACAATGGTGAAATTAACACGCGGCGCGGCAACAGCAACTGGATGCACGCACGCGAAGGCATGTTCGCCTCGCATCTTTTTGGCAAAGATGTGGAATTAATAAAGCCGGTGGTGGAATCGGGCACGTCTGATTCCGGCGAATTTGACAACTGTCTGGAAATGCTGCTGCATACGGGCCGTTCGCTGCCGCAATCGGTGATGATGATGATTCCGGAGGCGTGGCAGAACCATGAATCAATGGATCCGCGGCGACGCGCATTTTACGAATATCATTCCTGCCTGATGGAACCATGGGATGGCCCGGCTTCTGTGGCATTTACCGATGGTCATTATATTGGCGCGGTTCTGGATCGTAACGGTCTACGTCCGAGCCGATATTATGTAACCAAGGACGACCTGGTCATCATGGCCAGTGAGGTGGGCGTTCTGGACGTGGATCCGGCGAATGTGGCGCGAAAGGGTCGCCTGCAGCCGGGCCGGATGTTTCTGGTTGATTTCCAGCAGGGCCGGATCATTGACGATTCTGAATTAAAAGCACAACTCGCCTCGGCACAGCCTTATGGGCAATGGTTGCAGGAACAGCGTCTGACGCTGGACGATCTGCCCGCGGCGACGGATATTCCCGGACTGGATTCCCAGACGCTTTTACGGCGAACCCAATGCCTGGGCTACACGACGGAAGATGTGTATAAATTGCTGCTTCCGATGGGTACCAACGGTCTTGAGGCGCTGGGGTCCATGGGTAACGACGCGGCGCTGGCCTGCCTGAGCGATCAGCCGCGGCTGATTTACGATTATTTCAAACAGGCGTTTGCCCAGGTTACCAATCCACCACTGGATTCCGACAAGGAATCCATTGTCATGAGTCTGGAAAGCTACATTGGCCCGGAACAGAATCTGTTGGCGACCACGCCTGAACATTGCCACCGATTGCTTATTTCCCAGCCGATTCTGACCAACGCGCAGCTTAGCCGCCTGAAGGGACTGGAAAAATCACCGGTGCGCGGCTGGACCAGCCGCGTGATCAGCACTGTGTTTGCACGGTCTGGCGGTGAACAGGCGATGCTTGCGGCGCTGGACGATATTTGCCGGCGCACTTCCACAGCCATTGAAGAGGGCTGTGAACTGGTCATCTTGAGTGATCGGGCTGCGGATGAAAACCACATCGCCATTCCCACACTGCTGGCCTGCGGCAGCGTGCACCATCATCTGGTGCGGCAGGGCACGCGGACCCGCATAGGGCTGGTGCTGGAAACAGGCGAAGCCCGCGAAGTGCATCATCATTGTATGTTGATCGGCTATGGTGCCGACGCAATTAACCCCTATCTGGCATTTGAAGTACTTTGGAATTTGCGGCAGGAAAAAACGGTTGATTCCGCACTTGATGATGAAAAGCTGGTTAAAAATTATATCAAGGCCGCGGGCAAGGGTATTCTGAAAGTCATGAGCAAAATGGGCATTTCCACCCTGCAAAGTTACAAGGGTGCCCAGATATTCGAAGCCGTGGGACTATCCCAGACCGTTATTGACCGCTGCTTTGCCGGAACTGTTTCCAAAATTGATGGGGTCGGTTTTGATGTGCTGACGGCCGAAGCGCTGCGCCGCCACGCCATTGGTTATCCGGTAAATCCAAGCGATGTGCACCTGCCGATGCTGCCGGAAGGCGGTCAGTATTCGTGGCGGAAAAACGGCGAACAGCACCTGCTGAATCCGGAAACCATCGCCCATCTGCAGGACGCGGCGCGAACCAATTCGCGCGAGGCCTACGCGCGTTATGCCCGGCTTATCAATGAACAGGCCGGGCATTTGTGCACGTTGCGCGGCTTGTTCAAGTTAAAACCGGCGGATAAACCGGTCATGCTGGCGGAAGTTGAATCAGCGGCGGAGATTGTGAAGCGCTTTGCGACAGGTGCCATGAGCCTGGGTTCCATTTCCACCGAAGCCCATGAAACGCTGGCCATTGCCATGAACCGTATTGGCGGAAAGTCCAATACCGGCGAAGGTGGCGAAGATGCCCGGCGGTTCAAGCCGGATGCCAATGGCGATTCCCGTCGCTCTGCGATTAAGCAGGTTGCCAGCGGTCGGTTTGGTGTGACCATTAACTACATGGCCAATGCCGATGAACTGCAAATTAAAATGGCCCAGGGTGCCAAGCCGGGTGAAGGCGGTCAGTTGCCGGGGCATAAGGTGGATCGCTACATAGGGCAGTTGCGGCACGCCACGCCGGGCGTCCAGTTAATCAGCCCGCCTCCGCATCATGATATTTATTCCATTGAAGATCTGGCGCAGCTGATACATGATCTGAAAAATGCCAATCCATCGGCCCGGATCAGCGTGAAGCTGGTCGCGGAAATGGGTGTCGGTACGGTGGCGGCAGGTGTTTCCAAGGCGCACGCGGACCATGTGGTGATTGCCGGTCATGATGGCGGGACGGGTGCCTCACCGCTGACCAGCATTAAACATGCCGGTACGCCCTGGGAGCTGGGGCTGGCCGAAGCACATCAGACGCTGGTGCTTAACGACCTGCGCAGCCGCATTGTGGTGCAGGTGGATGGTCAGTTAAAGACCGGTCGCGATGTGATTATAGGGGCTTTGCTGGGGGCCGAGGAATTCGGCTTTGCGACCGTTCCGCTGGTAACCATTGGCTGCATCATGATGCGGGTCTGCCATTTGAACACCTGCCCTGTGGGCATTGCCACGCAGGACCCGGTGCTGCGCGCGAAATTCGCCGGCAAGCCCGAATATGTGGTGAATTTCATGTTTCTACTGGCGGAGGAAGTCCGCGAACTGATGGCCTTTATGGGCTTCCGCACGTTCAATGAAATGATCGGTCGGGTGGACCGGCTGGAAGTGGATGCCGCCATTGAACATTGGAAAGCGCAGGGCCTGGAACTGGCTCCGATACTTTCCCCGGCGGTCAGGCTTCATGAAAACGTGGAAGTTTATGCCACCAGAAAGCAGGACCACGGTCTGGAACTGGCGTTGGATAACCAGATTATCAAACAGGCTAAGGCCGCCATTGAAAATGCGACTCCCGTGAAACTTGAATATCCGATCAAGAACACCAACCGCACGGTGGGTACCACGCTTAGTCATGAAATCGCAAAGCGCTATGGTGACCTGGGCCTTCCGGAAAAAACCGTTCAGATAAAGCTCCGCGGTTCAGCCGGACAAAGCCTTGGTGCGTGGCTTGCACGCGGTGTATATATTGAACTGGAAGGCGATGCCAACGATTACGTGGGCAAGGGCCTTTCCGGCGGCATGATAGCGGTTTATCCGGATCGGGCCAGTACATTTGTGCCGTGCGAAAATATTTTGATCGGGAATGTGGCACTGTACGGTGCCACCAGCGGCAAAGCCTTTTTCCGCGGAATGGCGGGCGAACGGTTCTGTGTGCGGAACTCCGGCGCTTCGGCTGTGGTTGAAGGCGTGGGCGACCATGGCTGTGAATACATGACCGGTGGCCGGGTCGTGATTCTTGGCACGACGGGCCGAAATTTTGCAGCCGGTATGTCGGGCGGCGTAGCCTATGTGTACGATCCGGACGAGCAGTTCCTGTCGCGTTGTAATCTGGCGATGGTGGAACTGGAAAAATTAACCGATGAAACGGATATAGCGGAACTGAATACCATGATAGAAGAACACCGTGCCGCGACGACCAGCGCCGTGGCGGAAAGAATTCTAAAAAACTGGCCTGCGGAGCTTGCCCGATTCCATAAG
>JAJZEY010000061.1 GCA_021805585.1 Planctomycetota bacterium | reverse complement strand
GTTGCTGCTTGCCCACGGCTTCGCCCAAATCACCCAAATACCAGGCCGTCGCGGTAGGGATGGCAAGCAGTGGCTTTGAGAATTGAATCAGCGTATTCATGCCCTTACGATTCCCCCACTTCAAACATCAGCCGCTGGAATTCTTCTTCGATCAGGCGGACTTTCCAGGTCTGATCTTCGCGGCGGAGATTTTCCAGGTTATTGTCGCCGTTGACGTAGTAAATGTCATATTCCTTTTCACGCGTGTTGTATTTCTGCTTTTCAAACCAGCGGTCCAGCTTGTTGTTGTCCTGCTCTGTGCCGGCGGCGATAATGCGGAAATTCACCCGTTTGCCTGAATCAAGTTTGAACGTGTAATCCCGGAATGTTTCGCTGCTTTTAATGTAGTATTGGTCATGGTTGGCCCAGTAAAGCTTAACTTCCTCACCTTCATAGGGGATGGCGTAAACGCCTTCTTTGTAACGCCGCTGGGAAATAAAATCGCCGCTGTCATAGTAGCGGCGGAAAAAATTAAACAAATGGGAAAAGACCGTGTCTTCAAGCGCGGAAAGATCACCGGCAGAGCCGGCGAGTTTTCCCCGCAACTGTTTTACCGCAGGCGCACTTTCGGGGTCAGTCCCGAGTTCACGGGATTTTCTAACAGCCGCATCGAGGTCGGCCTGCAGGGCTGCTTTTTCAGAAAGCTGGTAATCGGCAAAAGCTTCCTTCACCTGCGGCAGCAGATCCTTATCCAGAAAGCGGAGAATTTCATCTCTTCGAGCGTTCATGATACGGTAGATGCCGAAGTCCAGATCGGCCTGATCCAGTTGGAATAACTCTTTCAGCAGGTCACGGAATTTTTCAAGATTGCCGGGCATGAAACAGGTTCCTCACGGGTTTATCTACGTCGGGAGGAAGCATACCACAGCCGCCGCGCGGCGGCTATGGGAAGCGACGGGACTGTTGACGTTTTTACCGCCGTCGTCCGCCAATGAACTTTGCGGATGTAACTATATTGCGGCCACGGGGCGTCCATCAAGCCAAGGCATCGCAGGAATCTTTGATGCGCTTGGCAATATCATCGAAAATCGGATCCATCACATCAATTAGCGGCTGGGCGTTCTTGTCCTCGGGCTGCCGAAACGCGCTACTGACGGCTTTGCTTGGATCGTCGCGATGAAGGGCCGCCACGAGGCAATGGTACCGAGCCTTGTCCAATTTTTCCGGGGGCCACTTTGAGGCTTTGATCTGATCGCACGTAAGGTACTTATTCAAGCAGGCCTCTGCCCAAGAATATTTCTTGAGCAGCGCTTTTACGCACAGGGTTTCCAATCCGCCGGGGTCGCTTTCGGTTGGAAGTAGCGTGATGCACACCGGTGGCATGTCGGCGGTCGCAGCCGCCACGTTCAGCGTGGCCATACTTGAGCCGGGGTGAACAGGAAAGTTCCCGGCTTGTTTGACCTGTTTAAGAATGTCCTTCATGGTTTGGGCCGGATCGGAGGCACTATCGGCGATGATCAGAACCCCCTTCTGCCGGGAAAATGATTTTAGATCGCCCTGTATCGCATTTAGCATTTTTCCAAAATTACTTACGCTGAAATACTTTTGGGGATCAAGAAAATTAAACTCCGGAAAGCCGCCGCGCTTTTTCAATAACTCTTTTACAAAGTTCTGATCGGCGGCCCCTTCACCCAGGAGCGTAAATTCATGCTTAAGCGAGATTGGGTCCTGGCTCAAGACCGCACCTCAATTCCCCCCTCAATAGCGGCGGCGGCATGCTGGCCGGGAACCACCAAGGCAACGCTTTTGCCGTCATCCTGAAACATTTGTATGAGGTTAAAGTCATCCGGAAATTCTTCGATCAGAGGGGCCGCACACTTCAAACATTCCCAGCTGTGGGTAGTAAGGAAGAGCTGCGAGGAAGCCTGCTTTGCGGATGTGTGAAGCGCCTGCCAGAGGGCCGGCATGGTCTGGTAATAAATTCCATTTTCGATTTCATCCACCAGCAGCACCCCACCCCTGGTGCTTTCTATCGCCAACAACAGGGAAACGAACTTGTATATTCCCGACGATACCATGGCCAGCGGCATCTTCCTTGTCACGTGAGCCATGCGGGCGTACAGCGCGGGAAAAAAGGCCGGCGATTCGACGGAAAGATCTATAATTTCAGGGAATTGCTTGATCAGCACGTCCAGAATGCCGCGGGTGCCCCCGGCGATACTGAGTCTGGAAAACATCATCGTTATCTGCTGGGAGTTTGCAGGCCAGAATGGAGATAAAAAATCTGCGACGACGTCCAGTTCATTTCCTGAATCGAACTGAAGCTGTCCATTGGAGGTTACCGATGCGTAAAGGGTACTCTCTTCCCTGGTAGACGACGTCCGCTTAAAGGCTAATGGCGCAATGATAGGCTGGACAGAGGGTTGTCCCGATGGTGACCTGGGCGAGGTGCCGGAAAGGGGAAGGGATGGTTGTGAAGCCAACAACACTTTCGACTGGTCGAAGAAGATTGCCAGCCGCGCCACGCGATCATCTTGGTCAACCGCGCTGAAATCTATTGGCGTAGCGATGTCGAAGTCAAAAAACAGCGGGGCCCAAAAAAACTCAAACTGGTCTCGCGTCAGGTTCGGTACAAACGTGTTGGGCATGCCGCGATGGGCCAAGTTGAGTGCAATTTGCGGCGTTGCGCCTAATGCCAGCCGCAAGCCCTCTAATAGTGAGGTTTTTCCGGCGGCGCTTGGCCCGACGATGATGTTAATCGTCCTCAAGCCATCAAGCGTGAGGTGCTTGATCCCGCGGAAATGTTTTATTTCAATGGCGCTTATCATTGCATTCCCTGTTACCCGATTACTGAAATTCACCGCACGTAAGGCTACGCAAAAAATTGATCCTACCGGGTTGAAGTCCCACCTGCAAGTTCAGCGCGCAACGGAGGATTGCAGGCGGCGAGTTGACGTTTTGCGCGACAACAAGGAAAATGTTTACATACTGATGCTGCGGTGGGCACCGCAGCGTACAGAACGCCTGGGCCGGGGCACTTTGTACAGTCGTCTGCGGAATCCGTTGAGGTGATATGGAAACACCACTGCCATCCTTCGGGAAGCCGCCATTGGTGGAGACCGCGGTCGCACTTCAATTTAATGCCATACAGAATCTGAAAAACGTCAATCTGGCGATTTTTTGGCAGGCCATGCGGGCGGATTTTCCGGATGTTTCAGATGCCCAACCGCTGCCGGAGCAAATCGAAGTTTTTGGTGAGCAGACGCTGCGGCCCCGTCTTATGCCAAGTTTCCAAATTGCGCCGGCCACCGCTGCGGCACGGCTGGAAATGGCGTCATCTGATAATTGCACGGTGGCGCAGGTGCAGAATGGCCGCATCATTTTTAATTGGCGAAAGGGAGAAAATGCGGATTATCCGCGCTGGAAAGGACTGCTGCCGAAATTTCGTGCGGCCATAAAAACATTTAATGAGGCGTTGGCGGCGGAAAAGTTAGGGCCGATATCACCCAATCAATGGGAGGTGGTTTACGTTAACCATCTGGTGCGGGGGCGAGACTGGAACAGCCCGAAAGACTGGCCCACGTTGCTACCCGGGCTGGTTGCCAATGGGAACGGTCTTTCGGTCGGCACCTTGGAATCCTTATCCTGCAGAACACAGTCCCTGTTGCCCGATAATGCAGGGAGAGTCTATGTCGAGTTGCTACATGGCTTCAATAGCCTGGATCCCGCGGCGTCAGAGATTCTGGCATTGCAGATTGCCGCACGCGGTGGCGTGCGGGAAGGAACCATGCAGCAGGCGTATGATGGATTGGAACTTGGCCATCAGGCCGTTGTCCGTGCGTTTTGTGATTTGACGGGAAATGAAGCCCAGTCGAAATGGGAGCGTAAAATATGAACAGCCCGATGATGCTGGTACAGGATACCGGAATTGCGCGTGATCGCATTATCCCCGTTGGGGACACCTCCAATTCCTCAGAGATCGCGTTAACCCGGCCGCCCAACAGGGAGCCGGCCCTCTGGAAACAGGCGATTGACCAGATGCTGGCGTGGAAAAAAATAGGAAGCGTAGAAAACTGCGAAGATTATCCGGCGCAGGAGATTGCCGATGCCGCGATTGATTTTGCGATGGACCAAAGCGCAACTGGAATAAGCGCCCCGGACAGCATTGTGCCGTCAGGCGGCGGTCGGATTGCCATGGAGTGGAATGCTCCGTCTACAACGATCATCGTGGAATTTCTAGGCTTGGGTATCGCCACCTATACCCGATTTGACGGCGCGGGTAAGGTTGCCGCGCGGGATACCCTCCGGCGGAACCCGCAAAGCCGACGTATGGAACTTCAGGGATAGCTGCGCATGCCCGACTCAAAAATTCCCGGAGCGCCACCCGGGCCTGACAGTGCGGCGGGCGTTCCCGAGGGGGAACTTCTTTACCGGCGATTGCTGCCGGGTGCTTGGTATCGTGACCCAACACTCGTCATTCCACAGAGGTATTTCATGCCGCGACCTTGGAAATCCGATGAGCATCCCGGCGATACAGACGGCATTTCCATTAACCGCGCATCGCTGACGGATGCCGTCACTGCGTCCCGCCGTCCGGATACCGGCGAGCATGTTCCACTGGCGGAATTTGCGGCAGCAGATGTTTATCGCACCGGGTTGAGCGTCCGCTGTGCTCCACTTCCAGAGGACCCCAGCCACGCTGTTATACCGGAGCTTAACAGCGTCGATCGCCGCGATAGGGAGAAGGAACAGAAGATGGAAGAATGGGCGCTGGCGTTGCGCAAGTGTTCGCGGCTGATCAAGCCGCAGGGGACTTGATCGCCCTATAGCATGGAAGGGCTGCGGGAAACTGCCTTCGGCAGCCCCCTATTCGGCAACTGCTACCGTTCCCACCCGCGCAATCGCTTCACACCACTTCCCACCGGATCATAAACAGCCGAGTCCGGCTGGTTTTCTGGCTCATGCGGCGATGAAGGGCTTCGATAAGCTGATCACGCTTTTCCAAAATCTGATCTTCCGCTGCGAAAATTTCCTGCCGCTGTTTGCGTTTGGTCGCCTCAAGGTCCCGGATCGTCTGCTGGATTCGGCTTTGATCAATGCGCTGCGGATTCCAGGGCAAATCATAATTCACTACCGGCGAGCAGAATTGCAGGTTCACCCCCTCCGCCGCCGCTTCCGTGGCCAGCATCACAGTGGCATGATCCCGGAAATATTCAACCAGTGCGGTGCGGCTGTCGATGGCTCGAGAACCGGTAACGCGTCCGGATTCAATGTTGGCTTTGAGCCATTGGTCGATGATCTGCCCGGATTCCCGGCTGGCGTTGGTACCGTTGAACAGGACGATTTGCCCGGCGTAACCGTTAGATTCCAGAAATGAACCGTCATGGGCCGTCGCTGCGTATACTGGATGTATTCGACAACCTGCCGGCGCAGCGTGCGCTGGCAGAAACCCTGCAGGCATTGGCGCAAGGCTTTCTCATCACCAGCCGTCGGCGTTTACGTTCCGCCCATTACGTTCCGCCCAATACTGGCATAAAACCAGCCCGGCTTCAATGGTTTTGCCCAGACCCACCTCATCAGCCAGAAGAACGCCCTTAGAAAGGGGACTGCGCAAAGCGAACGCGGCCGCGTCGATCTGATGCGGATTAAGATCCACGCTGGCATCAAACAGGGCCATCGAAAGTCTATCAAGCCCCTGTGGCTGCCGTTTACGCGTTAATTCGTGAGCGAAATATTTTGCGTGGTACGCTGTGGTCATGCCATCTCCACGATCTGTGCTTCAAACGTGCAGGAAAGCATACCGCAAGAAGAAAGCGGCGGCCAGGCCCCGCCCGAGGTAAATCGACAATTAATACCGTCGCCAGAACCCGGCATCTGGAATCTGGAATCCAGAATCCCGCATCTCGCACCCCGCAAAATAGCAGCGCAGCGCTTCCAAAAACTTCCAACTCCCCTTCTATTTTCTATTCCTGGATCATTGCGGCCAGGCCATCGGTTAAGTCCGCCGGATATCCAGCAGAAATGCTACGACAAAACCAAACAAAG